>JASGCR010000181.1 GCA_030054015.1 Candidatus Symbiobacter sp.
TAACAAAAATTCTAGCTTTTCTATCCCCCCCTTCCTAAGCAGGAAGGGGGGGTCATCATGCAGATTCTTTTGGAAACAGAGTACATAAATGGGATTGGGGTTGGATTATGGTTTAGAATTCTGTTATACTCCCCGCAAGCGACCGATAAATGACGTGGCCGAGGTAGCTCAGTCGGTAGAGCAACTGATTCGTAATCAGTAGGTCCGCGGTTCGATTCCGCGCCTCGGCACCATATATGGATAGATTATCGCCGCGCCAACACCACCACCGTCAGATCGTCGCGCAAGGGGCGGGTTTCCCCCGCCAGGGCCTGGGCCACCAGGTCGGATAAATCGGGCTGGTCGCTCTGGTGCCAGGCCTGGGCGAGGGATAATAGATTGCGGGCGGCGTGATCCTGGCCGGTGGCGGCAGCGCGGGCCAGATTGGGGCGGGTTTCGAGCAAGCCGTCGCTATAGAGCAAAATCCGATCTTGCGGCTGTAAGTGACCGTGATGCACGTCGAAATTCGCCTCGGTGCGGACACCCAATAATTCCCCGTCCCCCGTGAGCCAAGCCCCCGCCTGTCCCAGCCCCTTCCTCTGACCAAGATAAAGGGCGGCGGGCGATGCCGCCGCCGACCAGCAAAAATTTCCCGTGCTGCGGTCATAGATGAGCAAAAAACCACTGGCGAAACTGCCCAGTTTCATGGCCTGGTAAAAGGCCTGGTTCATGTGCGACAAGATGGCGGCGGGATTGGTCACGCCTTGGGCGACCCAATGGGTGTAATGGGAAAAGAGAAAAAAATTCGCCAAAGCCGCCCCCACCCCATGACCAGTGACATCGAGCAAAATGACCGCCACATGATCCGCGTCGATGGGATGCACCCCCCAATAATCGCCCGCCAATTCCGCGGCGGGTTCAAAATGGGCTTGGATGTTCAGGCCGTAATGATGCGACATCCGCGCAATGTGATCGTCCGAGGGCAGAATGGCGCGTTGCAGATATTGGGCTTGGCGGAGTTCGCGGGCGATGCGGGTTTGGAATTCGGCTTGCAAATTCTGGGTACGGAGGACTTGTTGCAACCGCATATTTTCATGCCACAACACCATCTCGAAATAGCCGTGCAGGGTCGCAATGACCGTATGGTGCAAATTTTGATAATTCATTTCCGATTTGTTGACAAAATCGGTGACGTCATAATTTTCAAGGATTTGCAGCAGGCTTAAATTGGGCTCGCCACTGCGCAAGACGATGCGCACCTGGGTTTGACCGAGTTCCTGGCGAATTTGGCGCACCAAATCCAGCCCCGCCCGATCATATTCCATAATGACATCCAGCAAGATCACCGCCACATCCGGCGTGGCGGCCAGGATGTTCCTGGCCTCAGCCGCCGAATAGGCGGAAATCAGATGCACTCCCCGCCCGCGAAAAATGATCTGGCGAAGGGCGATCTGGCTGATCTGATGGGTGGGGGCATCATCATCCACCAGCAGGATTTTCCACAAAGCGGGCAGAAGATGGGCATCGTCGCGCACCGCGTCGGCAGAGTCATGACCGGACGCGAAGGCCTGGGGCGCGGCGGCCTGGGACGCGAAGGCCTGGGGCGCGGCGGATAAAATATCAGTCAAATATCAATCTCACTTCGCGTAAGGATTGTTCCATTTTGATCCCGACCCCCAGGCCTTGGATAAGGGCGAGGCCGCGTCCCGATGGCGTGTCGGGGTCGAACAGCCGCTCGGCATTGGGTTTAAGCCTATCGGGATCACAGCCAGGCCCTTGGTCCGTCACGGCAATTTCGATGCCATGCGGCGTGTTCACCCCCCATTTGGCCGACAGGATAATGTGTTTGCTGGCGATGGCTTGATTTTCAAGCAAGGCTTGCCGCGCCGGGGTCAAGCCGATTTTATCCTGCGCCGGTTGGGGAGCGGCGGCGGCGGTGGCGGCGGTGGCGGGGCTAAGATGCCCATGCAGCACCGCATTGGCGATGAGTTCAGCCAGGCAAAATTCGATGGTTTGGCTGAATTTTTGCGGCAAATTGGCGCGGCGGGCGAGGTTTTGAAAGAAAAACTCGGCCAGACGAAATTTGGTCGCGCTGAGCGTGCTGACCGATAACACCAAAGCCGAGGCCATGGCCTGGGGCGACAGCAGACCCTGCCGCGCACAATGACCAATCATCGTGATGATTTCGCGCTCGCTGCCCCATTCCACCACGGCCCGAATGCGCGGCGTAAACAGCATCTGCGGCGGTCTAAAATTGGCCGCCACCACCAAAAGGGTCGCGCTATTTTTGAGGCCAGGCGGGGTTTCATGTTCCCAGGCCAGGCCCAATTGCCGCCGCACCCGATTCACCCGCATGTAATTAACGTCTTTGGCGGCAATGGCGATGCCATTAAGGTTAATTTCATAACCCAGGGCGGCGGATGCGGGCGCATCACGCCAGGCGCGGTGGTGAGACGGGGCGGCGGGCTGCGCATTGGATGCCATGGGGGACGGCATGGGGGACACCATGGGATCGCTCGCTTGGGAACTGAATACGGGCAAGATTAGGCCTCAATCGTCGCAATGGTGTGAAATTTGGCCACGTCTAAAATGCGTTTGACCATTTCTTTGGGGTGGCGCAAGCAAAAATTCAAATGATTTTGCCGCGCAATGCTGTTGGCAATAATCAACATCCCCAAACCCGAAGAATCAATGAAGTCAAGTTTGGACAAATTAAATATTATCGATTTCTTTTTTTCATTTGAAATCGAATCAACCAATTCTCGGAAACGACTATGGTCATTAAATTCCATCCGACCAATGAGATTGATTTCCAAAGTCGCGTCATTCTTGTGAATTTCAAAGTCCATCATGATCTCCGATGTAAAAACAGGACATTAAATCCGCGTTAATCTGTCATGATTAACGAAAATTAAGAATACAAAGACAGGAATATTAATCCAAAAATAGATTAATTACCTTAAATTGCATTAAACATAAGTTTGCCACGTATTGATAAAAATATCGTTAATACCAAGTTGTTATTTTTATTTGAAAAATATCGTCGTCTTGACAAAATAAGATGAAACATCGCCAATGCCGATATAAACAACGAAATATAAAGACTATATTAACCAAGTTTGTTTACATATTGGGTATGTCATCCCAAGCTGTGATCGTTAATTAAGGAAAACGCCATGCGAATTAGCTTTTCAGTGCCATCATTGCGCCATAAATTGTTAATGCAATATGTTTTTCTGTTTTTGGCAATTTTTGCCTTACTATGGTTGGTGGTTTCGCGTTTACCGAATATTAGCGAACGCGCCAAACTCATTCGCAATGAATTGCAACCCAGCGCGGCCTTATTGACCGATATTTATGATCTGGCCCAATCGGTACGCTTGTTACAAGCCGAGTTGCAACATGAGGATTCCGCCGACGAGCTGCGCGCCATCGCCAAAAAATTAAGCACGACTGAATTCAAACTGGCGGATAAAATGGAACAATTGGGGGAATTGGTCGATAACAGCGAAAAATCAGCCCTGTATCAATATTACACCAAAATATTGCGGGAAAAAAACAAATATGTCGATGTCAGCGAAGAAGTCGAAATCAAGGCATTACATACCGGATTTGAAAATTTATTTAACGTCACCTATGCCATGATTGAAGCAGCCAAACATTCAGATCACGCCAAAATGGCGGATATCTATCGTGGCGATGCCGCCAGAGCGTTTAACGACATTCTAACGCCATTGGATGAATTAAGTATTGAGCGATACTATATTGGCTCGGCAACCGCCGAAGATAATCTTAGAACCGCGACCGAAACCCAAATTATCATTGGTTCGTCGGTGTTTTTAGTGTTTTTGGTTGCCCTCTATTCTTGGTTTTACATTCAGCGTTTTATTATCAAGCCCATTCGCGCCGTCAGTCAGTTAATGGAAAAAATGTCCTTGGGCGAATTAGACCTGGTTATTAATGACCTGAAGCGCAAAGACGAGGTGGGAATGTTGGCGCGGGCGTTGGATATTTTGCGCAGCCGGGCTGTCACCGCCCGCGCCCTGGAGCAAGAACGCGAGAACGAATCATCCGCCAAAATTTTGCAATCGCAACGCATCACGCGTATGGCCCAGGAATTTGATCGGGTGGTCAAAAATGTCGCCAATCACGTGACCGATGGGGCGATGGAAATTGAAACCACCGCCTCTTCGATGGGGAAAAATGTCGGGCAAACCTCAACCCGCTCAGCCGAGGCCGCCGAGGCGTGCGAGAAAATGATTGAAAATGTGCAAATCTTAACCCGCTCGGCCCAGGGTTTTGTCAAAACGGTGGAATCGGTCACGTCGGGGGTACAAGAATCCGCCCGCATCGCCAATGAAGCGGTCGAAACCGCCCGTCACACCAATGAAAAAGTGCATGGCCTGTCCAGTGCCGCGCAACGCATCGGCGAAGTGGTCGGGTTGATTTCCCAAATTGCCCGCCAGACCAATTTACTCGCCCTTAATGCCACCATCGAGGCCTCGCGGGCGGGCGAATCCGGCAAAGGCTTTGCCGTGGTGGCCGGCGAGGTGAAATCCTTGGCCGGGCAAACCGCGCGGGCGACGGCGGAAATCTCGGCCCAAATTGATCGCGTCCAAGAAGCCACCCAGGAAACCGTCGATGCCATTGGCGAAATCGCGCAAACCATTATTGGCGTCAATGGCATCACCAACGAAATCGCCAGTGCCGTGCATGAACAAAGTGAAGAAGCCGCCAATATGTTGCAAGTGGTCGAGCATGTCAATGAAGCAGCGGAACTCATCACCGAACGGTTCCGCGATGTGGTGCTGGCCTCGGCTTTTACTCATTCCTCGTCATTACAGGTCATCTGGGCGGCGAATGATCTGGTCAAGCCAACCAATACTTTGCTGGGGGAATTGGATAATTTTGTCGGCGGCCTGCAGACTGTGTGATGTGCGTCAGTTGTTAAGGAAAGTCTGAATAAGTCTAGTTTTACCCCCCCTTCTTTAGAAGGGGGGGAAACCTCCGC
>JASGCR010000182.1 GCA_030054015.1 Candidatus Symbiobacter sp.
TAAGGCTTTTGCTATCGCAAAAGCCAAGCGCGGCGACGCTCAGAATGACACTTTTAGGACTCAATCAGACCTTTCCTCACAAAAGAATTTAATCCTAAATTATTAACGACCCAATCCTACGTCTAAAAATCATGGCCTGTCAAACATATTCGTTTTGGTTGGACGGATCAATTAAATAATTGGTCAATATCACCTTGGCTTGATTGATTGGCCCCCTTGCCCAATGAGGGCGCGACATCGTCCATGCTGGCATCTTCCCAAATTTCCACCATTGAATTGATGCGTTCCGAGAGATAATCCAAAGATTTCACCACCTTAGAGATACGTTGGCCGGTAACGTCCTGGAAATTGCAATGTTCATAGACGCGGACAATTTCGGTGCCAATGGCATCGGCGATTTCGTCGCGTTCGGTCGTCGAGGTGATGTTGCGCAAGCGTTTGACCAAGGCCTCAATCGCCTCGGACGAATTCATAATTTGCTCGGTCGCCTCTTCGGTGGCTTTGACGATGCCGTCCAATTCAAAATTGGCCGAATTGGTAAGGCGGGTCAAAGGATGTTCCTCATGACCATCGGGCATGGTGGCAATTTCGCGTTTGGTCTTTTGGATATGGCGCGACAATTGACTTAATTGATGGGCCATTAAATTAGCCTCTTCAATGCGTCGGTCGGCCGAAAAACCATCAACGGCGGTAAATGGATTGGCATTAATTGCATCGCGCAAAGACGATATTTCTTTTTTCAATCCCTCGCTCATGGCGTTAATGGCTTGAAAAATCTCTTCATTGCTGCTCATAGACCCCACCTATTGTTCCGATTTTCGTGCAATTATCTTGAAAGCTCTGACGATACTACCAAACCAAGCCTATTTGATCAATCATAATTTTAAGGCAAGATATTAATGGCGGCAAGGCCTATGGGCAAATCACACCGTGATCCAAGATTTCCCTAATTCGACTGGGCATAATTGGGGGCTTCGCGGGTGATGGCGACGTCGTGCACATGCGATTCGCGCAAGCCGGCGGCGGTGATCTGAATAAATTGGCAATTTTGTTGCATCTCGGCAATCGTGCGGCAACCCGTATAACCCATCGCCGCCCGCAGCCCGCCGGTGAGTTGGTGCATGACATGGCCGACCGCGCCTTTGTACGGAACCCGCGCTTCGATGCCTTCGGGGACGAGTTTTTGCGTATCATTAATTTCGGATTGGAAATAGCGATCCGCCGAACCCCGCGCCATAGCCCCCACCGAACCCATGCCGCGATAGGATTTATACGAACGCCCTTCATATAAAAAGACTTCGCCGGGGCTTTCCTCGGTACCGGCCAGGATTGATCCCACCATCACCACATCGGCCCCGGCGGCGATGGCTTTGGCGAGGTCGCCGGAATATTTTATGCCGCCATCGGCAATCACCGGAATGTTGTGTTTGCGGCATTCCTCGGCGGAATCCATGATGGCCGTAAGTTGCGGCACCCCGACCCCAGCGACAATGCGGGTGGTGCAGATTGACCCCGGCCCAATGCCGATCTTTACCGCATCCACGCCGGCATCGATCAATGCCTTGGCCCCGGCGGCGGTGGCGACATTGCCGCCAATAATTTCCTTGGCATTGGACAGGCGGCGGACGGCGCGAATCGTGTCCAACACCCCCGCCGAATGACCATGCGCGGTATCGACCACGACGATGTCAACCCCGGCCTCGAACAAGGCCTTGGCGCGGGCAATGCCCTTTTCGCCCGAACCGGTGGCGGCGGCGCAGCACAGGCGGCCATAAGCATCCTTGGTCGCGTTGGGGAATTTTTGCGCTTTTTCCATGTCTTTGACGGTGATAAGGCCAATGCAACGATAATCCTCGTCGACCACCAATAATTTTTCAATCCGATGTTGATGCAGCAATTTGCGAGCATCATGGTGCGACACGCCTTCACGCACCGTAATCAGTTTTTCGCGCGTCATAAGCTCGGAAACTTTGACCGCTGGATCGGTGGCAAAGCGCACATCGCGGTTGGTTAAGATTCCCGCCAATTTATGGCTAACCCGTTCGACCACCGGCACGCCGGAAATGCGATTTTCTTCCATTAATGCCAGGGCATCCGCCAAAGTTTGATCGGGATGAATGGTCAAGGGATCAACCACCATGCCGGATTCAAATTTTTTCACCTTGCGGATTTCGGCGGCCTGTTGCTCGATAGTAAGGTTCCGGTGAATGACGCCAATGCCGCCCGCCTGGGCCATGGCAATCGCCATCTCGGCCTCGGTCACCGTGTCCATCGCCGCCGACATAAGCGGAATGCCAAGTTGGATCGTACGCGTCAGGCGGGTGGCAATTTCCGCCTGATTAGGCAGCGTTTCCGACGCGGCGGGTACGAGCAACACATCCTCGAAAGTATAGGCGGTGCGCATTTTGTCGTGTCGTTTGTCCGCGTGGTTGATGCCAGTGCCGTTGGTGTTTTTGCTCATGTCTTCCCCGTGTGTCATGCTATCCTTTGCCGACCCTCAGTTTGCCTAGGGTGGGTAAATTTTTTATCATTACAGGGTTTTGGCCGGGGATGCAAGAGTCTTATTAAGCTTGGATTGAACGCAGGACAGATCGAGCAAGTGACGGAAAATTTGGCAACAAATTATCGTTATCGGGTTCAATGAAATTTTTCTGCAAAAAAGCGATAATTTCACTGTCCATTTTAATTTTTAAATAATCAAGCATAACCTTAATGATTTTGTAGCGTTTTTTCTGTAATTTTTCATCATTGAGGCCAAGGCATTCAATCATGAAATTTGCTTTTTCGTCATCTTTTCCCGATGAAATCATTTTTCCATCAAGGTTATACCGAAATAACCCATTAATTTCTGGATCATAAGGCGGAATAAAAAAATTTTTGTGCCATTGATTGTCTTTATAATGACCACAATGTGTCGCGTGGTTACAGGACAGGGCTAAATTTAAATAGTCAAAACTGCGCGACTGATCACGCGACCGTGGTTGCAGATGTTCAATGTGACAGTTTTTGTTGTCCAAATGAATTTTTTGTTCACAATAGACACAAATCCCTTGCTGTTCGGCGAATAACGCAGCGCATAATAAATCATAACATTGCGAATTGGTAAAATTGTGCCAATTTTCCCGTGGATTTACATTATTTAGGCAGTTTGGAGTTGGGCCGCGTTGGATTAAGCGCATGATTATTTTGCCTTCTCTTTAATAAATTTTAAGTATTTTATGCGCAAATCGGCTTCCAAAAATAGACCATCATCATGTCCCAAATATTCCTCTAATTTGCTTCGCAATGATTTTGCTGGTTCGGAATCATGTTGCTCTTTTTCAATTAAGGCCAAATATTCGGTAACAAGTTTTTCGGTTTCGACGGTTTTCGGGCGGTCGGATACTTCAAAAATTTCCGCCAGGATTTTTGATGATTCGGCACCGTAAGTACCCACGCCGTCATCGATATGTTTTTGTTTGTGATCGGCACCCAGGATAATAATATTCTCGCGTTTTACCGTGGAAATCACCGCCGGGCTGTGGGTGGTGACAATGATTTGGGTATTGGGAAAGGCGCGGCGAAGATCAGGAATTACCCGTTGTTGCCATTTGGGATGTAAATGCAGTTCAATTTCGTCAATAATTAATATGCCAGGGGCTTCGCATGGATTGTCCCATTGCGGATAAATCAAAGCGAGGCGCCTGGCATAATCCATTACAATCGCCAACATATTGCGATAGCCATCGCTCAATTGTTCAATGTCGTAAATATTGCCGTCATTGAGTTCGATTTTTAGTTTCGGAGGGGTTTCATCAAAAAAAACATCTTTTACGTTGTCGATTACCTCGGAAATCGCCTGGCGCATCGAGATTAAATCGACTAGCTTTTCACCACGGTGTTTTTTATTATTCTCTTGGTATTGGCGTAAAAATAGCCATTGGAATAAATGTTGGTAATTAAGTCCTGCGTTAAGGCAATTACCAAATCCCGATGCCATATCGAATTTCATTTGAAATAATTCATTGCCGCCCATTGACGGTGCTTCAGATAATCGCCTTGCTGAAGGATAGTAGGCAAAAAAGGGCAGACTAATATTTTTATTTAAAATATTTATATCTGTTAAATGATTTTTTAAAGAATAAAAATAACTAGAATTAAGTGTTGATCCAGCACAACTAACAAGTTGGTTATCAGAATCCAACCCATATAAAAGAGGCATCATCGGTTCGCCATTATAAACTTCGCACTCTTGGTTTTCAAATTTATAAAAATCGACAATTTTCAATATTACTTCAAATAATAAATCAACATCTCGATTATTTAAATTTCTAGAAAAATATTTCCCAGAACTGTTGACCGGTAAGTCGCGTGTTGGATTGTAATTTGATCCATAATAACCAGCATTATAATGATACATCCCGAATTGTGAAAACGGTGGCGCAATCAAACTATTCGCCAACGCATCCGTAAACGCTGTTTTGCCCGCACCATTGGCCCCGACAATTACATTCAAATTTCGGTCGAAATCCACCGTCAAATCATCAAAACAGCGAAAATTTTTGATTTCAATCTGCGCGACTTTCACAATCGAACCTCGCCAAGCAAAAAATTAATCTCATCCAACCCAACATCACTATTTTCGCATGATCTCGCCTATCGGAGCAAGCCTAATCATTAACACAGCTTACCACCCCTCAATACCTAAAGGAAGAGCGTCATTACCCGCCGGACTGCAAGCGGATTTCCGCTTGCAGTCCGAGTCGGGTAATCCCCCAGGAGTATTATTCCTTAAACTCCTGGGGGATTACCCGACTCGAAATATCCGTGTTCCACGGATATTTCGGCGGGTAATGACGCTCCCTTTTTTGCCGCTCTTTTGGCAAAAAAATGACTTCTTCAGACCTTAAAAAAGGAAAAGCGTCATTACCCGCCGCGCGGAGTAAAGAGCGTTAAAAAGAGAGCGTCATTACCCGCCGGACTGCAAGCGGATTTCCGCTTGCAGTCCG
>JASGCR010000183.1:117-4987 GCA_030054015.1 Candidatus Symbiobacter sp.
GTAATGACGCTCCCTTTTTTGCCGCTCTTTGGCTGCGCAGCAGGTAATGACGCTCCCTTTTTTGCCGCTCTTTGGCTGCGCAGCAGGTAATGACGCTCTCTTTTTGACGTTCTTTCTTTTAAGTATTGAGGGGTGGTAAGTCCAACAATTTTCTATCTTATCAATCATTGCTTACCACGCCGCTAATCAAATTTTCGGCATAGAGGGCATGGCGATCAATTGCGGCATTTGCGGTATTATCCCCGTCTGCCCCCATCGCAACCCGCCGCAAATTTTGCCGCCAGGCGGCAAAATCGGCTTCGCGCTGATGATGGGCGGCCAGGGCCTCGGCCAGATTGACGGCCTGGAAACCGAGACTCCCCCCAACCGCCAGATGCGCCAAACGCGGCAAATCAGCCGTAATCACGCAAGCAATCACGGGATAGCCGCCGGTGGTTTGCGCATCTTGCCCCAAAATAATCGGGTTGCCATCGTTGGGTACTTGGATCGCGCCCGCCACCACCCCTTGCGACAAAATTTCGCCTGACCGGGCGGCGCGGCGCGTCAATCGGTTTTCCCCCGCCGCACCCTCCCCCGCCGCTCCCGCAGGCGACGCGCTCAAGCGTATGCCCATGCGGTTGCTGGCCGCCGCTTTCGTCCAGATGGTGTGATAAAATCGGGACAGTGATGCGGCATCAAACCAATCATGATGCGGCCCCGCCACCACCCGGATCGGGCCTGGTGGATAAAGCCAGGCCGCGCTTGCCCTAAACAAATCCGCCCTAAACAAATCCGCCCTGAACATATTGGCTTCATTGCCGACGGGGGCGGGGGCGGGGGCGGGGGCGGGGTCGCGGCCTAGGCAGGGCAAAATAACGCCCTCCGGCGCGGCGGCGTTGGACAAAATTTCGGTACCCAACCCCGCCAAACCATAAAACGACCGGCTGCCCAATATTTCCGGCAGGGCAAAGCCACCCCCCACCGCAACATAGGCCGCCTCGCCCGCCAGGCGTCGGATGCGCAGGCACGCGCCGGTCGGAAGGGTCTGGCTTGACCAGGGGGACAATTTTCGCATCGATCCCGCTGGGTTTTGCTGCCTGACCTCGATGTGGGTTCCGGCCCAGGCCAGGGCCAGGGCTTGATCGAGCGGGGTAAACTCGACCCAGCCCAAGCCAATCTCCACCGCCGCGAGATCAGGCGGATTGCCCAGCAAGAGATTGGCCGCCGCCAAGTAATAGGGGTCTTGCGCACCGGCGGGCGGCACCGCCGCCTGGCCCCACCCTGGCCGCCCGCGATCTTGCAGGCTGGTGCCGACCGCCGCCTTAATCCGTAAACGCGGCTTGGCGGCGGGTTCAGATGCGCTCATGTTAGATTGTCCCCGCTTAGATTCCCCCCGCTTAGATTCCCCCCGCGATTGCGGCTTAGTTCATAATCCGCGCGGCTTTGCGGCGTGAGGCTAATCTCGTCCCCCGCCGCGATCAGATGAGGGCGGGCGGCCCTGGCATCAAACATGCTTTGCGCCGTGCGCCCGATCAGATTCCAACCGCCCGGACTGGTCACCGGATAAATTGCCGCCATCGCGCCCGCCACCGCCAGTGAACCTGGCGGCACCTGAGTACGCGGGGTGGTGCGGCGCGGGAGATGCAAAATTTCCGGCACCTCGCCCAAATAGGCAAAACCCGGCATAAACCCAACCATATAGGCGTAAAAGAGCGTGTCGCACAGGCGGGCAATGACACCAGCGCGGGACAGCCCTGATTTTTCGCATAAAATCGGCAGATCCGGCGCAAATTCTTCGTCAAAACACACCGCGATGCGGTGGCGGGCGGTTGAATCCGTTGAATCCGCGCCAGGCCTGTGACCCGCCGATAAAAGCTCGGAAATGGCCTGCTCCCACCAGGCGGGGTCGCTGACCGGTCGGTCAAACACCCAGGTCACCGAGGCAAAAGCGGCCATCACATCGATGATGGCCTCGCTCTGTCCGGTGGGCAAAGCGCGGCGCACCTCATCGGCGATTTGGCGGGCTTGGCGGCTGATCCGGCGCGACATTTCCTGCGGCAAATACAGGGTCAACGCCCGATCACCCAGCCAAGCCATATTTTCCGGCCGGTTCATACCATCGCTTAAAGTTTGCACATAAACGCATCCGCGCCCGATACCGACAGACCGCCGCTTTCTTCGGCATCCAAGAGGGTAACTTTCTTGTTGTCGACCAACATGGCAAAGCGTCTGTTGCGCAAGCCCAGTACCGCACCGAAATCAAATTCCAAGCCGGTGGCCTTGGCAAACGCCCCGACACCATCGGCCAGCATCAATATGTCTTTGCCTACTTTTTGCGACTGTCCCCAGGCATCCATGACAAACACGTCATTGACGGAAATGCAGGCAATGGTATCAACGCCCTTGCCGGCAAATTCTTTGGCTTTGGCGACATAGCCGGGCAGGTGTTTGCTGCTACAAGTGGGGGTAAAGGCGCCAGGAACGCCGAATATAACCACCTTTTTGCCGCCAAAAATTTCGTCGGTGGTGATGTCTTTGGGGGAGCCATCCTTCATGGTTTTCAATGTCACATTGGGGATGGTGTCGCCGATTTTAATGGTCATGATGTTGATCCTTAGGGGGGTTGAGCAAGGGTTTTAGACCCCCCCTTCCTGCTTAGGAAGGTCTGAATAAGTCACTTTTTTGCCAAAAGAGACACGCATTTGCGAGCGGCGAAGCCGCGAAGCAATCCAGAAAAATCGAGAAACTTCAAGATGCCACTGGATTGCTTCGCGGGCGAAGCCGCCCGCTCGCAAATGCCACTCTTTTTGTTTTTGAGACTTGTTCGGAGGTTCCTTAGGAAGGAGGGGTCATAAAGGCAAATTTTCAAGGACACGGGGTATAACAAAACTTAACTTAGAAACATTCTAAGGTTTTGCCGCCAAGAGCGCAAGCCGCAAATCCTCGAACCGCAAAATTTCCGGCAAAATCTGTGCCTCCGGGTGGCCCGGCCCATAAACGGCATTAAACGGGATGCCATAGCGGTGATTGGCCGCCAAATAAGCCGCAATCTCGGCATCGGGCTTGGTCCAATCGGCACGCAGCAAAGCGACAGACTCCGCCGCCACGAGGCGACGCACCGCATCGGTGTTCAGCACCAAAGCCTCGTTGGCCTTGCAGGTGAGGCACCAGGCCGCCGTCACATCGACCAAAATCACCCGCTTTTGCGCCTGTAACCGCGCCAGGGCGGCGGGCGAAAATTCCTGCCAGGCCAGGGTGTTTGGCTGTACGTTTTGGCCGGAATTTGCGCGAAAATCTTGATGCGTCGCCGATGACCAAGTTAAATAACCCAACCACACCGCGCTCGCCATCATGATCACGCCCAGAACTTGCCGCATCCGCAGCGTCCAGGCCCCCGGCTTGGGCATGATTTTGCCCAGGCCCGGAAACAGAAACGCCACCCCGTAAAATGCGGCAAATCCCACCCCCATCGACCCGAAAATAAGCATAATTTCCGGGGTCTGGCGCGACAGGGCATAGGTCAGGGCGGCCCCCACCAACGGAGCCGAACAAGGCGTCGCCAGCAGGGTCGAGACCACCCCCGTCCCCAAGCCATTAAGCCAAATTTGGCGGTGCCGCCGTTCAAGCGGCTGCATCGCCCCCACCCCCAGCCAAGTCATCAGGCGATTCATCCCCGGCGGCAGGGCAATGGCAAAAACCCCCAGTAAATTTAAGGCAAAGATGAACAATACCAAGGTCATAAAAGCCAAAAACCACGGGTATTGGAATTGAATTCCCCACCCAATCGCCGCGCCGCTGTGTTTTAAGACCGCCAACACCGCGCCCAACACCAAAAACGTCACGACAATGCCGCCAAACATCGCCGCCATTTCCGACCGCGCCTGCGCCCGACTGCCGCTCGCCAGGCGTGAGAATCCGATTAATTTCAATGAAACCACCGGCAACACACAGGGCATGAAATTAAGGATAATTCCTCCTAATAACGCCAAGCCCACCGCCGCCATCAGCGACACATCTTTTGGCGGATTAAGCTTGGCGGGGGGGGATTGCGTGAGATTTGCGCCCCCATCCGCCAGGCTTATTTTCGGATAATGATAGACACGCCCGGCCAGTGCCGCCGCCAATTCCGGTGCCGCCACTTGCGCCAAATTGTTCTGCCATAATTGCCTCACGCGCTGTAATTCACCGCCCTCAAGTCGGGCCGCCGCCGCGCGATCCAGCGCAAGCTCGGCGTGAAACGGTACACAGATCTCGGCACAAGCGGCATAATTGACCGCAAGACGGTAATAAGGCGCGGCCTGGGTGGCCTGGTCGGGCGGGCGGTGAGAATTGGCGGGGCGATTCGGAGTGATCAGGATGGGCAGAATCACCGCTTCATCATAGCCCCGCGCCTTAATCCCCAAAATATCGAGGATTTTGTCCGCCGGCCATAAAATGCGGGGGGCATAGCCCAATTTTCGGTGCGGATAGGCCGGGGCTGAGTCGGTCACCCGATAGGACTCATTTTTGGCCAGGAATCTGACGCTGGGCGGCAGACCGGCCTCGCCCGGATCGCGGCCATAAATATGCCAGCCCGCCGCCAGCCGGAATTCAAGCCCCAGCCAGGTTTGGGCGGGGTTGGTTGCGCTCTCTTTTTGATCCGCCGCATTCTCGAACGCCAATAACCGCACCGCCGCGTGATCATCGCCTTGCCACGGCGTGGCTTGAATCGGGTTGGGGTTTGTTGTGGGGTTTGTTGTGGCCCCATTGCCCGCTCCGGCCAGGGTCAGGAGGAATCCGCACGATAATAGGGAGAGATACATGCGCATGGTTGGAAATTCCTAAGAGAATGAGGCAAAAATTTATTTACCCCCCCTTCTTTAGAAGGGGGGGATAGAAAAGCTTGGCGAGT
>JASGCR010000184.1 GCA_030054015.1 Candidatus Symbiobacter sp.
GCCCTAAGCGTCGCTTTCCCCCCCTTCTAAAGAAGGGGGGGTAAACAAATTTTCGCCTTATTCGAAGGTTCCTTAAGGAAGGGCTGAACAAGTCTAGTTTTACCCCCCCCCTTCTAAAGAAGGGGGGGTAAAACTAGACTTATTCAGACTATCCTTAAGGATGCTCTGATTAAGTCCCAAAAAGGGAGCGTCATTACCCGCCACATTATCCGTTTACGGATAATGTGAGTCGGGTAATCCCCCAGGCATTTTGGGAATAATACTCCTGCGGGTAATGACGCTCTTTAGTTACGGAAAAAACCAGGTTGAATTCCATGACCGATCAAAACTACGACATTATCATCGCCGGTTCCGGGCATAATGGCTTGGTCGCGGCCAATTACTTGGCGCGGGCGGGATTGAAAACCCTGGTGATTGAGCGCAATGAGTATATTGGCGGGGCGGCGGTGAGCAGGTCGCTATACCCGGAATTTACCTATTCCAATTGTTCTTATGTCTGTTCCTTGCTGCGCCCGGAAATCATGCGCGATTTGGAGTTGCCGCGTTTTGGCCTGCAAATCATTCCCTATGAAGGCGGCGCGACTCTGCTCAATAACGATAAATATGGGCAAAATTATTTCGGCTATGCCAATAACCACGAGATTATCCGCCGCGAGATGGCGCGATTTTCGCCGCGCGATGCCGATGCCTATCACCGATTCGGCCGCGATGTGATGCGCCACTGCAAATTTATCAAACCCCTGCTGATGCGTACGCCGCCTGATCCCACCCAATTCCGCCCGCGCGACATCAAAGAATTGCTCTATTTGGGGCAAAAATTCTGGCGATTGGGGGATCGGCAAATGGCCGAAACCATCCGGTTTTGGACGATGTCGGCTTCGGACTACCTCGATCAATATTTCGAGAATGATGTGATTAAGGCGCATTTATCTGGCACCTCGATCATTGGCACCGCTTTGGGGCCGAAATCGCCTGGCACGGCCTATGTGTTGCTGCATCATTATATGGGCGATATTGACGAAGCGGTCGGAGCCTGGGGCTTTGCCCGCGGCGGCATGGGCTCGGTGACCAAAGCCCTGGCGGATTCGTTGCGCAGCGTCGGCGGCGAGATCAAGGCCGGGGCCGGAATCGATCAATTTTTGGTCAAAAATGGGCGGGCGCGCGGCGTGGCCTTGACCAATGGCGATGAATATTATGCCAAAAATATTGTGTCGAACATGGATGTCAAACGCACTTTTGGTCAACATGTGGCGGCGCGGCATCTGCCCAGCGATTTTGTCCAGGCGGTGGAAAATTACAAAGCACGGGGATCGAGCGGCAAATTAAACATCGCCCTGGCGGGCTTGCCTGATTTTCCGGGCTTGCCGGCTAACTCGCTGTTCCTAAGTGGCGATCTGCATATCAACGAATCGATCAACGAGATCGAACGCGCCTATGATGATTGGAAGGCGGGGGCCTGGTCGCAAACCCCCTATGTCGACATGTTGTTGCCGTCGCGGATTGATCCATCCATGGCCCCCGATGGCAAGCATTATATGTCGGTCTTTGTCCAATATTGCCCCTATCAATTGGCGGTGGGGGAATGGAATGACGAACGCCGCCAGGCCTTTGGCCAGACTGTCATGAATGCGATTGCGCGTCATTCGCCCAATTTCAAATCCTTGATTCTCCATGCCGAAATCCGCACCCCGTTTGACATAGAGCGCGAGGTGGGGATTACCGAAGGCAATATTTTCCACGGCGAATTGACGTTTGACCAATTGCTGTTTAACCGCCCGATTCCGGGCTATGCCCAATATCGCAGCCCGATCAAAAATCTATATATGTGCGGGTCAAGCACCCATCCGGGCGGCGGGGTGATGGGCGCACCAGGGGCCAATGCGGCGCGGGAAATCTTGTTTGATTTGGGGATGCGGGTCAAAAATTGTCCGGGTTTGTATGGCTCGGTTGAAGCGAGGGCGGCGTGATGTCACATAGCGAGAATATCACCAATGCCATTCCGCCCAATTGCGATACGATTATCATTGGCGGTGGACATAATGGCCTGGTGGCGGCAAATTTGCTCGCCCAGGCTGGGCAAAAGGTGCATGTGTTTGAGGCCAGTTCCCATTGGGGCGGGGCGGCCACAAGCCGTGCCATTGCCCCGGATGTTACCGTTAATGAAGTGGTCACCCATCTGACCGAATGGCCGCGCCTTTTAAGCCAGAAATTGCGGCTAGGCCAGAGCGGTCTTCGTTATACCGCCCAAAGCGACGCGCCGCATACGGTGCTTTTGGGGGCATCGGGCGGGCATCTGACGCTAAAAAACGGCCAGGTCACGGGAGAAAACCTAAGCGAAAACGACCAAAATGAATGGCAAAACTTCACCCAGGCGATGAGAAAATTCGCGCGGGTTTTGGCTCCGATTTTGGCTGAATCGCCGCCGCTTTTATCGGGATCGCTTTTATCGGGATCACTTTTATCAAAGGGAGGCGATTTTGCCAGCAAATGGGCGGCGGCAAAATTGGCTGTGCGCTTGCGCCTTTTGGGACGGCGGGATATGCGCGAATTTTTGCGCATTATTGGCATGAATGGGTTTGACCTGGCCCAGGATTATCTCTCGCATCCGATGTTACAAGGCTTGGTGGCGTTAGAGGCCACGCAATCAGGGTATCTTGGCCCGCGCGCGCCAGGCACGGTCTTGCCCTTTTTGCTGCATTTGGCAACTCAGGCCATGGCTGCCTCATCCTTAGGCTCCTATCAACCGTACGACCGCGCGGTGGCACAGCCGGTGGGGGGCGCGGCATCATTATCGGCGGCTTTGGCGGCGGCGGCCGAACGTGCGGGTGTCGTGCTGTGGCCGAACAGCAAAGTACAGAAAATTCTCATCGAAGACGGCCAGGCGATTGGCATCGTTTTGGAATCGGGTACGCGGGCGATGGCCAAGCGGGTCATTGCCACCCTCCCGCCTAAAAACCTCATGCTGGATTTGGTCGGGCCAACCCATTTGGATGGCGGGTTTGTCCATCGCATGAATGGCCTCACTTCACGCGGTCGTATGGCGGTGATGTACCTGGTGGTGAAATCCTTGCCACAATTTACCGGCTTGGATGAATCGGCGTTACGCAGCCGCCTGGTGATTGCGCCGACTGCGGAAATGGTCGAAATTGCCTTTGATGCCACCAAATATGGCAAATGCGCCAGCGCGTCGGCTTTGGCGATCACGCTACCAAGTTTATCCGATCCCAGTTTGATGGTGGGGGGAAACCATATTCTTGCGGTGCAAGTGGTGGGCGCGGCGGATGCCAGGGCATCCCAAGATACCGCCACCGCCGCAACGCAACGCAATGATCTCATTGCCGCCAGTTTGCGCCAATTGGAAATTTATGCGCCGGGAATTGCGGGGCAAATTTTGCACCAACATATTGCGCTGCCCGTCGATATTGAACGCGAATACGGCCTTAGCGGCGGGGCCTGGCATGGGGTGGATGTTGGGTTTGACCGGTTCTATGCCCTGCGCCCCAGTTTCGATCTGGCCGATTATGCCACCCCAATTGAAAATTTATTTGCCACCGGCGCGGCCTTTCATCCGGGCGGCGGGGTCAATGGCTGGCCGGGGCATAATCTGGCGCAGAAAATCTTGCGGATAAAGGGGGGTAAATAACCATGGATGCTGCACAAACCTTGACCCGCGCCACGCCCGCCGCCTCGGATTTTCGCAATCCTTTGCAGGAAACTCCCTTTTGGCCGATGATGGAGTCGCTCTGCCAAACCAAAGATTTCCTGGCCTGGAACGGTTTCCGTACCCCGGAAAGCGTCGAATCGACCGAACAAGAATATTTCGCCATTCGCAACAGCGCGTCTTTGTTTGATCTCTCGCCCATGGCGAAATACGAGATTCGCGGGCGCGATGCTTTGGCTTTTTGCCAACGTTTGACCACCCGCGATGTCGCCAAATTGGGGGTGGGGCGGGTCAGTTATACGCTGTGGTGCGATGATGACGGCAAAGTGATTGATGATGGCACGTTGTTTCGCCTGGCGGATCAGATTTTCCGCATTTGTTGCCAGGAACGCCAACTTGATTTTCTGTTGCGCCAGGCCATCGGGTTTGCGGTGGAGATTGAGGATGTCAGCAACGCCGTGATTGGCTTGGCCTTACAGGGGCCGCTTTCTTGTTATTTGTTGAAATTGCTGGGCTGTGACGGGATTGAGAATTTATCGCCCTTTGGCTATAAAGCCTTTGCTTTGGATGGAAATCCGGTACATATTTCCCGCACCGGCTATACCGGAGATTTGGGCTATGAAGTGTGGTTGCGGCATGATTTGGCTGCGCCGGTGTGGACGGCCTTGATGCGCGTGGGGCTCCCCCGTGGCCTGCGTCTGATTGGCAACCAAGCCCTCAATATGGCGCGGATTGAGGCCGGATTTCTCCAGCCCAGCCGTGATTTTATCTCCAGCGAGTCGGTGATTCGTTTGGGTTTTGCCAAATCGCCGTTGGAATTGGGGTTGGATTGGGCGGTTGACTTCAAAAAACCCTATTTTACCGGCAAACGCGCTTTGCTGGCCGAGCAACGCGATAAATCCTCGCGCTGTTTGCTGGTGGGGTTAGAGGTCGAGGGCAATAAACCCGCCCATGACGCGCTGATTTATGCTGACCAGGCGTGTAAAATCGAAATTGGCTCAGTGACCGGGGCGTTGTGGTCGCCGACCCTCAAGCGCAATATTGCCTTGGCGATTATTAACGCGCCGCATTGCTTTCAACGCCAAGAATTTTGGGCGGAATTATACCGTCAGCGCGAATTGGTCTGGCAAAGACGGGTGTTGAAATCCTGGCGGGTCGAGCGTCCCTTTTATGCGCCCGCCCGCCGCCGCCAGACGCCGGCACCGTTAAGGTAGGAGCGTCATTAAAATGAGAGCGTCATTAGAAAGAGAGCGTCATTACCCGCAGATTTTTGCCGCGAAGCGGCATAAATCTGTCGGGGCC
>JASGCR010000185.1 GCA_030054015.1 Candidatus Symbiobacter sp.
CTTTTCTATCCCCCCCTTCTAAAGAAGGGGGGGTAAATAAAGTTTCGACTTATTCAGACCTTCCTGAGGAAGGGGGGCATCAAGGCGAACTTTCAAGGACACCGTGTATAAAAAAAAGAACGTCAAAAAGAGAGCGTCATTACCTCTTACACCTAAAAAAAATTGCATCATCATGCTTGATAATTTGAAAATCGATCTTATTTTACAACCAAGCCGTGAGTATAAATGACATTAATAGTCATTATCTTTTATCATATAGTGTGAAGGGGTATTTTATGTCTGGATTATTGGGTCAATTGGAAATGGGTTCTGGTGTCGCGGCGGCATCAACCGCCCATCAAAAACAAAATCGGCAAAACCTAAAAACGAACAAATATCATCGAAAATTATGGGCAAGCACGGCTTTGATTTTGGGCATTGGCGGGGTAGGTCTTATCCACCCGGTCGGCACCGCCCAGGCAGCCCCGACCGGCGGTATGGTTAGCCAAGGAGCGGCATCCATTGCCAGGACGGGCATGACCACCACCATCAACCAAGCAACGCCACGGGCGGTGATTGATTGGGACGGGTTCGATGTCGGTGGGGATGAAAATGTCATTTTCAACCTACCCCATAATGGCGCAACCTTGAACCAGATCGCCGGGCCACAAAGCCAAATATTGGGCAATGTCACGTCAAATGGCACGCTGTATTTTGTCAATCCCAATGGCTTTGTGTTTGGGCCGCAATCGAGCGTGACCGCCAAAAATATGGTCATTTCAACCCAAACCATCGATACCGATCATTTTATGGCGAGCAACCGCCGCGAAAACATTATATTTAACCCCGTCATCAATAAAGCGGCCACCATCAGCTTGCGCGGGGCCATTGAAATGCAGGATCGCGGCGTGTTGGGTATTTTTGCCCCGCAGATTGATGTCGCAGACAGCGCGGTTTTGTTGGTCAGATATGGCAAGATCGCCTTGGCGGGCGGCGCGGTCACCACGGTCGATTTTGGCGGCGATGGTTTGATCAATTTTGAATTAGGCGACATGTTGGATGCCGTAAGCGTCAAAAACGCCGGCAATATTGGTGCCAATGGCGGCCAAATCATTATGACGGCCAAAGGCGGCAAAAATTTATTCAATGCGGTGGTGGAAAATACCGGCACATTGTCAACCCGTTCGGTTACCAATGAAAGCGGCACGGTCACCCTAACGGCCGAGAATGGCACGGCCAGCCTAGGGAAATCTGGCTTTATCGATGCCGGCGATCATGGAAGATTCATTTATCACCAAAATAACCGCACCCAAGATTTGCGGATTGATCAGGATTTTTTGCAACAGATTAATTACCAGCCCGGTATGGATTTGGAGTTTTCTTCGGGACGCGATTTGTTGGTGCAGGCAGCGTTGCAGGGCGATGGGCATAATCATTTGACATTACGGGCGGTGCGCGACTTAAACATCACGCATGAATTGGTCGCGGCAGGCATTGAACTCGTGGGCGGTTATGTGTTTGATAATCAGAATGTCAAGGTAGGGCATGATGGCCTGGCGGTTACTGCCAATGGTAAAAACCAGGGGGCTTTTACCCCCGGCATTGTTTTCAAACAGGGTCAAAGTCTCGGCACGGGGCGGCCAAAACTTGCGGCCAGCCAAGGCGGTGACATTAGCCTCACCGCCAATAATGGTGTCATGATCGAAATCGATCACGATATCGAAGCCAACAATATATACGTCACGACCGATGCCGGAACCATAAGATTATATGGCAAATTGGCGGCGACAAATGACGACGGCAAAATCAGCACGATCAAGGTGATGGTCAAAAGAAGTGGCGGCTCGATTGATTTCTATGACCAGCTAACGGCCAGCAATATTCACGTCTATAGTGATAAAGGCACCATTAGATTTGCTAAAAAAATCACTTTGAATATGGTCGATCCCAATCCGCGTTTTATCCATGATGAGGATCGCGTGAAAATCGCGCCGCCCGCCACAACCGACATGCAAGGCGGCGAAATTAGTGTCATATCAAAAGAATTTGGCAATATCGTGTTTAACCAAGAGGCCGAAATCACCGGCCGCATCAAACACACGATTTATGACCGCAGGGCGAACGGCGAATTATTCTCCGTCTCGACCTTTGATGCCAATTCCCTGCCCAATATCATTGGTCTTTCGACGACTGGCGGCGTGTTCATTGCCCCGCCAATTGGGGTGCGGGAAGGCGGGTCGTTTAATGTGTTTGGCTTTTTGATGCGTTACAGCCACATCACCGCCAATAATGCCAATATTGGGATTTCTTTGTATGGGCGTGATTACAGTCAAGTGATCGAGTTCAGTCATATAGGTCTCTATAAAATGAATGTCGATATGTTGTTGGATAATCGCATTTCCTTTGCCAATGCGCAATCGGCCTATTTTAATGTGCCGGGTACGATTTATGTTGCCGAACATTATTATGTGCAAAAACTTACGCTGCACGCTATCAATGTTGATTTTGACTGGGCTAATTTCCGGTATCAATGTCCGGATGGCTGTGGCTCGATTGCGATGGCACAGGGCGGCAGTTTGACCATTTGGCAAAGAAATTCACTTGATTTTAATGGTGATTATACCAAATATTGGCGTGGGTTGGGCGGCGTCAATCTGACGTTAAAATCGGATCGTGACTTGACCATAACGTCGCCCCTGAATGCTGGGCCTGACAAAAACATCACGCTGGCCGGCAAAAACATTACCTTAAATGCCGATGTCAGCAGCCAGAATGGTAAAATTACGCTTGAATATTTAAACAAGGGTGCCAAAGAGGCGGCGAATTTCAACCAAGCCACCGCCAATCATTTGGTGTTTTGGGGCAAGGCCGTTTTGGCGGTGAAATCTGCGGGCAATTTGACGGTCAGCGGTCACATCGATCATTTGTTCGAAGCCGAATATATTGCCCAAAATAACGGTAAGCTCACCATCGATACCGATATTCAGGCGCAACACCATCTGGGTTTGTATGGGGATGGGAGTATTGTGATCAATCAAAATGTCAGCACCAAAGATGGCGGCGAGCCGGTGTTGATGGTCACGCCGAATAATCAGCGTTTCCTTAGTTTCGGTAAAAATGGGCGGGTTGGGTTGGCGGGGGAGCAGAGCCGGTAAGAAGGGCCTGGTGCAAAATCAAGTCCTAAAACAGGAGCGTCATGACCCGCCGCCGCTTGGCGGTCGGGTAATCCCCCAGGAGGATTATAGCCAAAAAAAAGAGCGTCATTACCCGCCGCCGCTTGGCGGTCGGGTAATCCCCCAGGAGGATTATAGCCAAAAAAGAGAGCGTCATTACCCGCCGCCGCTTGGCGGTCGGGTAATCCCCCAGGAGCTTTAGGAATAATACTCCTGGGGGATTACCCAACGCGCAATATCCGTTGCACGGATATTGCGGTGGGTAATGACGCTCTTTTTTTGACGATCTTTTTTTTGACGCCCTTCCTTTTGGTCTTGACGGGGGGTTAAGAAAGCGTACAAAAGAACTTGAAACTTATGTTTACCATAGGTATGTTAGGGTTAAGGTTTCGCTGACGCAATGCGCGGCTTTACCGCCCATAGCGTTATGGAAATAAAAATTCGGCGCAAGAATTTGCGCAATCTTATGAGACATCATGCCGTTTAGAAAGGAAAAACGATGCAAAATCAAGCGAAGAAAAGAGTCACTTCACCGCGAATTCGGGGACTGATGGGGGCTGCCTTGCTGCTGGCCGCGACATTGGTGTCGCAGGTCGCATCCGTCCATTCCGCCCAAGCGGGGGAGGTATTGGACGCCGTCAAAAAACGGGGGATATTGAATTGCGGGGTGAATACCGGTTTGGCCGGGTTTGGCATCCAGGATGCCCAGGGGGTTTGGCGCGGGCTTGATGTTGACACATGCCGAGCGGTTGCTGCCGCCATTTTGGGTGATGCGGAAAAGATCAAATTTTCCCCTTATAATGCGCAACAACGTTTTACCGCCTTGCAATTTGGTGAAATTGACGTGCTTGCCCGCAATACCACGCTTACATTGAACCGTAGTGCCAGTTTGGGGCTTGGCTTTGCGCCCGTCACTTATTATGACGGGGCGCAATTTATGGTGCCAACCAAAAAGCCGATTAAATCGGCCAAACAATTAAGGGGCGCGACCATTTGCGTGCAATCTGGCACCACCACCGAACAAGTGGTGGCGGAATTTTTCCGCACCAATAAAATGCCCTTTAAGACCGTGATTATGGAGCAATTGACCGAAATCGAAAATGCGTTTTTCAGCGGTCGTTGCGACGCCTATGTGACGGATGGATCGGGCCTGGCCGGAACGCGGGCCGGACGCAATCTGTCGGATAAAGATTACGCGATCTTGCCGGAAATGATTTCCAAGGAACCTCTGGCCTTGGCTTATCGCAGTAATGATCCGCAATTTGGCACTATCGTCGATTGGACGGTTTACGCTCTGATTGCCGCCGAGGAATATGGCATTACCCAAGCCAATGTCGCCACGATGAAAGCCACCTCGACCGACCCGGAAGTCAAGCGTTTGTTGGGTGCGGATCCTGGCATGGGCGCGGCTTTGGGGATTGGCGATGACTGGGCCTTTAACGCCATCAAAGCCGTGGGCAATTACGGCGAGGTGTTTGAACGCAATATCGGTACCAATTCGCCGTTAAAACTGAAGCGCGGCCTGAATGCGTTATGGAGCAAAGGCGGGTTGCTTTATTCGCCGCCAATCCGTTGAGGCTTTGATTTTCCGTAAGGAGGGTTTGGTTAAGTCCTAAAAAAGGAGCGTCATTACCCGCCAAAATATCCGTTACACGGATATTTTGGCGGGTAATGACGCTCTTGATTGAGCGGCGGGGGATAATGGCGGATTAATCAGACCTTCCTTAAGGAACCTCTGAACAAGTAGCAAAAGACACTGACCCCCCCTTCCTGCTTAGGAAGGGGGGGATAGAAAA
>JASGCR010000186.1 GCA_030054015.1 Candidatus Symbiobacter sp.
CTGCTTCGCAGCTAAGCGTCGCTATCCCCCCCTTCCTAAGCAGGAAGGGGGGGTCTAAAGTACTTATTCTGACCTTCCTATAGAAGAATGCCAACAGAAAGGACTTACATTTACAAATTACGACACCATTTATGCTAAGACGAAATGGATTCCACGCCTTAAGACCAAACGGCGTAAAATAAATCCATTCAATTACAGAATATAGGGTAAGACATGAATAGAATAAATCTCCGATCCAGCATAATGACACTGACGATGGTGGGCATTATTATGGGGGCCGCGATGACGAGTCACGCCAGTGACTTGCATTTCCTTGACCGCTCACAATTAAAGCAAAATGCGCATCCCGCGTTGGGGCATATGCTACAGCATCAACCCAATAACCAGGTGAAAATCTACCAAGCCCGCGCGGTCGACCCGAAAAGACCCTATACCAGAACCCAAAACATATGGGAGTGGGTGGTGAATGTTTTGGAAGTACCAGGGGGAACTGTGGGTGGCGGGCCATAATTTTGATTTGTGTGGCAATGTCATAACCGAGATTGGCGATTATGTGGCGGGCGGACAAAGTTAGCTAGAACGTCCGATCAAATCATGGCATAATCGCCTCTATTATCGACGGTTCGTGAATTTCCTTTGGCAAAAAAACTTTGAGGATGGTGATACATGAAAAATTTGCAACGAATATTAGGCTTGGGTGGTGTGGCATTGGTGTTGGCTTTGACCTTGGCCGCCTGTAAAACGCCGGAAAAAATTGTACAATTTCCCCCCATAACTTTCTCGCAAGACAATCCGATTAAAGTTATCGCGGCGCGGGTTGAAATTGTCCAGGAATACCGCCCGCCTTTGACCAAGCCGAATATCGAGTATTTATTGCCCATATCGCCGGCAAGTTTGGCGCAAAACTGGGCATCTCAGCGTTTGCTGGCGGTGGGCGACAAAGAGTCGAATAGCGGCCGCCTGGCCAAATTTGTCGTCAAACGCGCCAGTGCCATCGAAACCAAATTGCCGAAATCCGAGGGCATTGCCTCGGTTTTCACGGTGGACCAGGATAAACGCTATGACATTCAACTGAGCGTGGAATTCACCCTTTATGATGCCAATGGCGTGGCTTTGGCCTCGGCCAGCAATGATTTCAAACGCAGTTTCACCACCGCCGAGAACATCACCGAACAACAACGCCGTACCTTGTGGTTCGAGAAAATGAAAGAATTGGCAACGGAAATGAATCCGGCGTTGGAAGCCAATATTCGGGGTAAATTTGCCCCATATTTGACTTATTAAGTAAAGTCTGAATAAGTGCCAAGAAAAGGGAGCGTCACTACCCGCCGGACTAAGTAGAGAGCGGCAAAAAAGGGAGCGTCATTACCCGCCGGACTGCAAGCGGATTTCCGCTTGCAGTCCGAGTCGGGTAATCCCCCAGGAGTATTATTTCCACAATACTCCTGGGGGATTACCCAACTCGCGCTGTCCGTTCCACGGACAGCGCGGTGGGTAATGACGCTCCCTTTTTGCCGCTCCTCTTTTGACGCCGCTCAACCCAAAAGCGTCATTACCTGACTCGCCTCGTAACCGAGGCGGCGGGTAATGACGCTCCCTTTTTGCCGCGCTGCCGCAATTACCGTCCCAATTCTTTGGCCGATTTACCGCTAATGCCCCAATTTTCTTTGGGGACTTCGGTGATCCAGACGCGGACATTGGCCATGGGCGCGCCGGTGGCTTCGACCAAGGCGTTGGATACTTTCTCAATCACGGCGGCCTTTTGTTCCTCGCTGCGGCCCACCATTAAATAAATCTGCGCAAATGGCATAGCAAATTTTCCTTTGATTATCTCTGAGCGGATTTTCCGAAATCCAGGGTTACGCCGCTGTCCTTTTACCCAAAACGCAGGGACACGCGGCCAATATCTTGAATACGCAGGGACACATGATCGCCAGGTGCCACCGCCACCGCCTCGGTCACGCCGCCAGAGAGAATCACCGCACCGGCGGGCAAAGATTCCCCTCTTTGGCCTAAATGATTGGCCAACATGGCGACGGCTGCTGCTGGGTGGCCTAACACCGCCGCCCCGGCCGCCAAAGCAACATTTTCGCCATTTTTCGCCATGACCACCCCGACCGTACGCAAATCCACGGCCTGGAGGGGGGTTGCCACCCCGCCCACCACGAAACGCGCCGCCGATGTATTGTCGGCAATCACGCTTTTGAGGTCGAATTTGAAATCACGATAGCGGCTGTCAATCACCTCGAAACCGGGCATGACGAAATCGGTCGCGGCCAAAACCGCACCAATATGGCAACCCGGCCCCCGCAATTCATGTTTTAGCACAAAAACGATTTCCGGTTCAACCTTTGGGTGGATAAGGCTGTTATGGGCAATCACATCGCCATCATTGGCGGCAAATTGATCCACCAAAAAGCCAAAACACGGCGTGTCCACGCCCATTTGCTTCATTTTGGCGTGAGAGGTTAACCCCGCTTTGAACCCGACCAAACGCGCCCCCCGCGCCAATTTGCGCTGGCGAATGGCATCTTGGATGGCATAGGCATCCTGCCAATCCATATCGGGATGCGCATCGGTGATTTTTACGGTATCTTTGGCCTGTAATTCGCAATTTTCCAAATGTTCGGCCAAGTCGTGGATGGTTTTGGTCGCCAATGCCATGGGGTGATTCCTTTCAATAAATTTTTGCGTCACATATCGCGGCTTAAGGGTTACGCCGATTACGCCGATTACGCCGCGACATTTTTCAATCCGCGTTCCCGTGCCATGGTTAAAGCAGTGTCTTCGATCATGTCTTCCTGGCCGCCGACCATGCCGCGGCGACCCAATTCGACCAGGATTTCGCGGGCGGGGATGTGGTATTTTTTCTCGGCCCGTTTGGCGAAGAGTAAAAAGCTGGAATAGACCCCAGCATAGCCCAGCGTCAGCGAATCGCGGTCAACCCGCACCAGATGATCCATGATCGGCACCACCAAATCCTCGGCGACATCTTGAATTTTGAACAGATCGACGCCGGTGATGATGCCCATGCGGTCGCACACAGCCACGAATACTTCGAGCGGGGTATTGCCGGCCCCAGCCCCTAAGCCCGCCGCCGAGCCATCAATCCGATTCGCGCCGCATTCAATCGCCGCCAGGGAATTCGCCACCCCCATCGCCAGATTATGATGGGCATGGAAACCCAATTCGGTTTCGGGTTTCAAGGCGCGTCGCACCCCGCCCACCCGCGCCGTCACATCATCGGGCAGCATATAACCCGCCGAATCCGTGATATAGATGCAATTGGCCCCATAAGATTCAAACAACAAAGCCTGTTCGACACATTTTTCCGGGCTGGCGCGGTGGGCCATCATCAAGAATCCCACCGCATCCATGTTCATTTTGCGGGCGAGGTTGATATGTTGCTCCCCCACATCGGCTTCGGTGCAATGGGTGGCGACGCGGATGGTGGTCACCCCCAAATCATGCGCCATTTTCAGATGATCGACGGTGCCGATACCTGGCACCAACAAAGCCGAAACCTTTGCCCGCTTCAAATTTGGCACCACGGCGCGGAGATATTCTTCGTCGGAATGGGCGGGAAAGCCGTAATTGACCGAACTTCCGCCCAAGCCATCGCCATGCGTGACCTCGATCAAGGGTACGCCCGCCTGGTCGAGGGCGGTTGAGATATTCACCATTTGCTCAAGCGTGATTTGGTGACGTTTGGGGTGCATCCCATCCCGCAAGGTCATGTCATGCAGGGTGATTTTCTTGCCACGTAAATCCATCAGAATTCTCCTTTGCTCACATTTCGTTTTCGGTTCGAGTCCGCATGAGGCCACAAATTAGGCCAGAATTAGGCCAGAATTAGGCCGAAAAATTACGCCACCATCATGGGTTCGAGGGTGATTTTCCCGGCCAGCAATTCTTCGCCAAACATTTCGGCGGTGCGGGCGGCGGCGGCGGTCATAATGTCCAAATTCCCGGCATATTTGGGCAAATAATCGCCCAGCCCTTCGACTTCGAGGAAAATCGACACGCGCTTGCCGTCAAACACCGGCCCATTGACCAAACGATAGCCTGGCACGTATTTTTGCACTTGTTTGATCATCTCCCGCACCGATTGGGTGATGGCGGCCTGATTGGGTTCCGCCTCGGTCAGGCAGTGGATGGTGTCGCGCATGATAATCGGCGGTTCGGCGGGATTGACCACGACGATGGCTTTGCCTTTTTTGGCCCCGCCTACTTGTTCGACCGCGCTGGCGGTGGTGCGGGTAAATTCGTCGATATTTTTGCGCGTTCCCGGCCCGATGGAGCGACTCGATACCGACGCGATAATTTCGCCATAAGCGACTTTTTGCACTTGGGACACCGCCGCCACCATCGGAATCGTCGCCTGGCCGCCGCATGTGACCATATTGACATTCATTTCGCGTTTGCCGAGATGCTCGCGCAGATTGACCGGCGGCACACAATAGGGGCCAATCGCCGCCGGGGTGAGATCAATCATCAGCACCCCTTTTTCGTTCAATTTGCGGCTGTTTTCTTTATGCACATAGGCCGAGGTGGCATCAAAGGCGATTTGCACTTTATCCGCCAGCACATGCGGCAGCAACCCATCCACGCCCTGGTCGGTGGTTTTAAGCCCCATGTCGCGGGCGCGTTTCAACCCATCCGAGGTGGGATCAATCCCCACCATCCATAATGGCTCCAACACCTGGCTGCGTTTCAATTTGATCAGCAAATCGGTGCCGATATTGCCCGGGCCGATCACGGCACATTTAATCTTTTGCATCTTAAGTCTCCTTTTCTGCTCTGTTGCCAAAATAATCCGCACAAGTCATAGAGACCCCCCCTTCCTAAGGAAGGTCTGATTAAGTTTAGTTTTACCCCCCCTTCTTTAGAAGGGGGGGAAAGCTCCGCTTAGGGCGAAGCC
>JASGCR010000187.1 GCA_030054015.1 Candidatus Symbiobacter sp.
GCGGTCTAAACAAAGAGCGTCACTCCCCGCCGCCGCTTGGCGGTCTAAACAAAGAGCGTCATTACCCGCCGAAATATCCGTGTAACGGATATTTCGAGTCGGGTAATCCCCCAGGAGTTTAAGGAATAATACTCCTGGGGGATTACCCGACTCGGACTGCAAGCGGAAATCCGCTTGCAGTCCGGCGGGTAATGACGCTCTCTTTTTGCCGCCGCATGTCGGCGGGTAATAACACCCCCAATTCACCAAAAAAATTTTGTAGTTTAAGCTTAATTACCATCATGTCATAATGTAACCCGAAAATAAATTATTTCCTGATGTAAATTCGCACACCAAGGATAAACCCAGTGTCCAAGTCCGATTCAACCCCTGCTCCTGCCCTTGCCCCCCATACCCTGGCCAATCAAGCCTTAAATGAGGGCGAGAGACTCCCGACCAAAAATCCCTCAGCTTCCGAGGGGTTAAAGGATAACAGCCGCGGTCTGCGCGGTGGCCTTAAGCAATCGCTGGCCGATGATCAACCGATCTTTGCCGATGGCGACGACCAATTGATCAAATTTCACGGCATTTATCAAGGGTTTAACCGCGACACCGCCACCGCCCGCAAACAGGCGCGGCTGGACAAAGAACATGAATTTATGGCCCGGATTCGCGCCCCTGGCGGCAGGCTTTCCCCGGCCCAATATTTGGTGATTGACCAACTGGCCGAGCAATATGGCGGCGGAAAATTCCGCCTTACCTCGCGCCAAGGGGTGCAATTTCACGGCTTGGCAAAGAAAAACCTGCCGGATGTCTTGACCGCCATTCACCAGGCGGTGATGACCAGTTTTGCCGCGTGCGGCGATGTGGTGCGCAATGTTACCGCCACCCCGATTCCGATTGAGGATGAAATTCATCGGCGGATTGCCGCGGATGCCAAAATTATTTCCGATGCCACTTTGCCCAATAGCCGCGCCTGGCTCGAAATTTGGATCAAAGACCCAGCAGACGGCGGAGAGAAACAGGCCGTAACGGTGGAAAAGGGCGAAATTATCGCGGTCAATGACGCGCCAGAGGCCGAACCGCTTTACGGCAAATTTTACCTGCCGCGTAAATTTAAGATCGGCATTGCCGCCCCCGATGATAATTCCATCGATGTCCTGACCAATGATTTGGCGATAATGCCGTTATTCGAGGGGCAGGTCTTGCAAGGCTATAATTTTGCCTTGGGCGGCGGCTTTGGCATGACCCATAACCGCGCCGACACCTGGCCGGCCATGGCGCGGTTGGTGTGTTTTGTCGCGCCAGAGGATTTGCTCGCCGCCACCCGCGCCGTGATCGGCTTGCAACGCGATTACGGCAATCGCAGCGACCGCAAACGCGCCCGCTTAAAATATGTCGTGGCCGAACGCGGCGAGGCCTGGCTCAAGGCCGAAATGGAACAAAGAATGGGCAAAACCCTTGAGTCCCCACGCGATTGGCGCGACCCCAGCCAAAAAACCAAGGAATTGGGGCGGAAATTTATCGTGCCGGAATATTTGGGCTGGCATCCGCAAACCCTGGCGCAAACCCTGGCGCAAACCCTGGCGCAACAACCGGCAACCCCCGATGCCGAAAAATATTTTTACGGCGTTGCCACCGATTCCGGACGCATCATCGACAAACCTGGCGCGGGATTGTACCGCTCGGCCTTTCGTGAAATTATCAAAAAATTTTCCCCCGCCATCATCGTGACCCCTGGTCAAGACATTATTTTCGCCGATTTGCCCGCCACGGCGCGTCCCGCCCTCGAAAAAATCCTGTTTGAGCATGGCATTATGCGCCCGGATGCGTTGCCGCCGGTGATGCGCTGGGCGATGGCCTGTGTCGCTTTGCCGAGTTGCAATCTCGCCCTCACCGAGGCGGAACGTGTCCGCACCCCCCTGCTCAATCAAATTTACCAGGCGATGTTGCAACATGGGATTGGCGACCACAGAATATCGGTGCGCATCACCGGCTGCCCCAATGGCTGCGTCCGCCCCTATAGCGGCGATATTGGTCTGGTCGGGCGGATGCCGGGCTATTACGCGGTGTTTGTCGGTGGCGATTTTGAGGGCACCCGCCTGAACAGCAAATTGGTCGAGCGCGTCGCCTTTGACCAAATAGGCCAGGTTTTTTTGCCGCTTTTCGCCCGATTTGCCGCCGACCGCCGGGCGGATGAAGGATTTGGCGATTGGTGCCACCGCGTCGGCCTGGCGGCGTTGCAAGCTTTATTGCCGAGCTTTGCCCAAGCCAATATTGCCGGCAAACCCTTGTCACAGCAAGCGGCAGAACCGACCAGCGCGGCCTGAATTGCGGAGGAATTTCATGGGTTTTTATCCCATCATGTGCGACCTGAAAAAAATGCCGGTGATATTGGTTGGGCGCGGGGCCGAAGCCACACGCCGCCTGGGCTTGCTGGATGATGCCGCCGCCTGCCAGGTCAGCGTTTTCTCTGATGCCCCTACGCCTGAACTGGTGGCCGCCGCGGGCGAAAGGTTGCACGGTTTTTTGCCGCGCCCCAAGCATCTGCCCCGCCGCGGTATCCTGCTGATTGGCGATTTAGAGCCGGAACTCGGCCATAAATTGGCGGTGATGGGGCAGAAACGCGGTTTGTGGGTCAATGTCGAAGACCAAACGCAAGATTGTGATTTTTTCTCGGCGGCCTTGGTGCGGCGCGGCGATTTGGTGATCGCCGTCTCAACCAGTGGCAAAATTCCCGGCCTGGCCGCCGCCCTGGCCGCCTATTTGGGGAAAATATTTACGGCCGATTGGGGCGAGCGGCTGCAAAATTGGGCGCAATGGCGGCAAGAATGGCGGCAAAGCGGCGCGAGCAAAGCCACCATTCGCCAGAATATTTTTCGCCTACTGCAACAGACTCTGGCGCCGCCGAATCTGGCGCCGCCGAATCTGGCGCCATCTAATTTGGCACCGCCTAATCTTGCGCCATCTAATCTGGCACCGCCGAATCTGGCACCGCCGAATCTGGGGCATTATGAGGGCGCAAGCCTGACCGGTACCTATAAATTGGCTCTCCCCGATTTCGCGGTACCCGATTTTGCCGTACCCGATTTTACCGTACCGGATTTTACGGTCGCCAATAATATCCCCTTGAACCGCTCGGTTTCGGCGATCAAGGCGTTGCGGATGCCAAACTCCATCGAGGAATGTCCGGCATCGGGGATCATCACAAATTTCGCCTCAGGCCAGGCTTGTGACAATTCCCAGGCGGTTTCGGGCGGACACACCAAATCATAACGCCCTTGAATAATCGCCGCCGGCAATGGTCGCAACGCCGCCATATGGGCAAAAAAATCGTGGTTTTTCAAGAAACGGTCATAGGCCATATAATGCGCCTCAAGCCGCGCCAAACTGGTGGCGGAGCGGGCTTCAAAATCCCAACTCTGATCGGGCGGCGGCAGGGCGGTCGCCGCATCCGCCTGGCGGTTAAATACCGCATGGGTGTGAACCAGCATCGCGCTCTCATCGCGGTAATCCGGGGTCGGCAACAAGGTCGAACAGGCCCCTTCATAACGCGCCCAGGCCCGCGCCGCCGCCACATGCACCCGCGGATCGGGATGGTTAAGCAGGCGCAAATAGGCATTGAGCAAATCGCCGCGTTGATCGGGCGGCACCAGGCTGCTGAATTTTTGCCAGGCTTCGGGGAAAAACCGCCCCATCCCGTATAAAAACGACTCGATTTCGCGCGGGCGGCACATAAATATCCCCCGCAAAATAAACCCCAGACAATTTTCGGGATGGGTTTGACCATAAGCCAAAGCCAAGGTCGATCCCCACGAGCCGCCAAACACCAGCCATTGCTCGATTTTTAACATGTGGCGCAAGGTTTCAATATCGGCGATCAGATGATCGGTCGAATTCTCACGCAGCTCGCCCACCGGCTTTGACCGCCCGCATCCGCGTTGATCAAATAAGATAATGCGGTAAAATTGCGGGTCGAAAAACCGCCGATGGGTGGGGGAGGAACCCGCCCCCGGCCCGCCATGCAGAAACAACACCGGCATACCGTCAGGATTACCCACCTGTTCCCAATAAATCTGATGTAATTCACCTATAGCGAGCATCCCAGATTGATAGGGCTCGATCGGTGGGTAGAGTCCATTTTCCATCAGGGATTCCTTCTGCGCCCGCGATTGGTAAAAAAATTTCCGCCGGGTTGGTGATCCGAAAAATCGGCGAGGCGAAGAACTCGGCAATAACATGCGCAATGCGTCGGGTAAAGCCCCTTTCGCAAGACGGGAGGATGGCCTATTGGTCGGTTGAGTCGTCTCATTTTCCGCACTATTCCGAGCAAAAACAAGGTTATGCTCGCTTAATAACGGTATGAATCTTATTAAAGAATATGATATTTTTTTGATTTTTTCCTTAAAAGAACTTCGCCAAAGGGGTGAATAATTTTGCCCAGCAACCGGTGAAGTCGGCAGCTCAGCAATCATAACCGGCGGCATTAGCGGCGCCGAGGGAGCGGGTGAAATTGTCATGCCCCCATCTTAAAAAAACTCTGTAAATAAACCAAAAATGGGGAAAATGTACCAATCACACCCACCGTCGACCTGAAAGAAAACCGGGAATCCTCACCGCCGGATACGTCCCCAAACTAAGTGCCGGGCCGTCGCAAATGCCACTTTTTTTTGTTTTTGGGGCTTGTGCGGAGTGTTCTTAAGGAAGGTCTGAATAGGTCTAGTTTTACCCCCCCTTCTTTAGAAGGGGGGGATAGTTGAGCTTAGCTGCGAAGCAGCTTAGCGAAACTTGGGGGGGTTGTGATGTTGAAAATTTATTAATAGAATCAACCTATTACACCAACCCCCCCAAGAAAAGCTATGAATTTTTTTACAAAAAATTCTAGCTT
>JASGCR010000188.1 GCA_030054015.1 Candidatus Symbiobacter sp.
GATAGTCGAGCTTAGTTGCGAAGCAACTTAGCGAGACTTGGTGGGGTTGGGCTTGACGATTTGCAAAAACCAACCCCACCAAGAAAACCTAATGCTCGCCTGCGGCTCGCTAAGGTTTTCTATCCTTGAACATATATGTTCAAGCCTCCCTACGGGAAGGGGAGGTCAGAGAATCTTACCCCCCTACAATTGCTCGGCCCCCACCACCGCCAGGCCGAAACCCTCTAACCCGACCAAAACCGGTTGTGAATTGGACAGCAAGATCATCTGACGCACCCCCAAATCCGCCAAAATCTGCGCCCCAATTCCATAATAGCGCAAATGCTTGCCGGCCGGCTGGTCGGGGGCCGGTGAGGCGGGTGAGGCAGGCGGGGCATCCGCATCGGGACGCAGGGCGAACTGACGCTCGGCAAACAAGGTCGCCAACGGCGTGGCATGGGAATGGCGCAGCAACACAATCACGCCGCGACCCGCCGCCGCGACCCGCCGCATCGCGGCATGAAGAGCAGCCCCCGGCTCGGCACTCTGCCGCGTACCCAATAAATCATCCAAGATATTCAAGGCATGTACCCGCACCAAAACCGGCGCATCCCCAGCAATATCGCCGCACACCAAGGCCATATGCTCGCCATAATGATATTTGCTGGTATAGGTCACGGCGCGAAACGCGCCGCCCAGCGCGTCGGGAAAATCAAATTCCTGGCCGCGTTCGACCAAGGATTCGCGGCGGTGCCGCCAGGCAATGAGATCGGTGATGGTGCCAATCGCCAAACCATGCTGATCGGCAAATTCGGCCAGATCAGGCAAGCGCGCCATCGTGCCGTCATCCTTCATAATCTCGCAAATCACGGCGGCGGGGGTCAAGCCCGCCAACCGCGCGAGATCAACCGCCGCCTCGGTATGGCCTGCACGCACCAAAACCCCCCCATCGCGGGCCACCAAGGGAAAAACATGGCCGGGCGTCACCAAATGCTCGCGGTCATATTGGGGATGGCTGGCCAGGTGAATGGTGCGGGCGCGATCCGCCGCCGAAATGCCGGTGGTGATGCCGTCGCGGGCTTCGATGGAAATGGTAAAGGCGGTTTCATGGCGGGCGCGATTATGGGCGGCCATCATCGGCAGACCCAATTCGTCAACCCGCTTTTTGGTGAGGGGAAGACAAATCAAGCCCCGCCCATATTTCGCCATAAAATTGATCGCCGCCGCATCGGCAAAATCGGCGGCAATGATCAAATCGCCTTCATTTTCGCGTCCCTCATCATCCATCAAAATGACCATGCGGCCTTGGCGGATTTCGTCAATCAGTGTTTCGGTCGGGCTGATCCCGCGGTTTAAGGCCGCCAGATCACGCATCGGAGAATCTGCCATGATTTATTTTCCTTGGTACAAGGCCATTTGCCGCACCATATATCGTCCCACCATATCATATTCAAGATTGACCGCGTCACCCGCCTGCAACTGCCCAAAACCGGTGACCGCGGCGGTATGCGGAATAATCATGACACTAAAACGATCCGATTCGACCTGGTTCACCGTCAGGGACACGCCATCAAGCGCAACCGAACCCTTTGGCACGATGAGACCGCGCCCTTCCGGCGGCAGAGCGAAAAAAAATTCGGTGCTGCCTGCGACCGGTTTGCGGCTTAACACCGCGATGGGGGTGTCGACATGCCCCGCCACCATATGCCCGCCCAATTCATCGCCAAAGCGCAGCGAGGATTCGAGATTGATTTTTTGCCCGATCTGCCAGTCTTTCAGGGTGGTTTTGTCAAGGGTTTCTTGCGACACATCGAAACTGAGCGTGAGTCCCCCCCCGTCCGTTCCCGCCCTTTGGATAGGTTTACTGTCGAGAAGTCCCGACGTACCCCCCCACCCATCCGACTCTGTACCTTTTTCGATTAAAGTCAGACACACGCCTGAACAGGCAATCGAGGCCCCAATCGCGCTGGCGTTATAATCAACCGCACCGGTGATCTGATCCAAGACCAAACGCACATCGCCCCAACGCGGCGGATCGCCAGGTTTGGCAGCGACCTGAATTTTACCAATTTTCGCAATGCGGGCCTGGCCCGTGATAATTCCCGTAAACATCCGTCAACCATACCTTAAACAATGATAAACTTCCAGTTTTTCGACCAAAGAATTTTGCCCCTCCGAACGCGCACCCGCCTGGACTCCCGCCTGGACTCCCGCCTGGACTCCCGCCTGGGCCGCCCCTTGGTCATCCCCACCAAATATTTCTGTACGTATAAGAGCCAGTCGGGGAAAATCCGCTAAAGCCAACCCGGTTGGGTATATTGCCGTCGGAATGGCGGCCACCCCATCCCCCCCGATAATCACAGGCGCCCGGAACCAATAAAGCCGATCAACCAAATTTTGCCGCAGCAAATTGGCGATCAATTGCCCGCCGCCTTCGACCAGCACGCTCGTCACGCCGCGTTCGGCCAGAATCGTGAAAATCTTTGTCAGATCAAGCTGTTGCGAGTTATCCCGCGTGGTCTCAATCACCTCGATGCCGGTCTGTTTAAGGGCTTGGTAGTGGGCGGGCGGATGCGCCGCCGCGCCATCGGTAAACAGCCAGGTCGGAAGCCGCGCCGCATTTTGCCCCAATTGCGCCGCAATGGGCAGCCGCAACCGACCATCCAAGACAATCCGAATCGGCGAAAATGCCGCCATACCCGGCAGACGACAATCCAAAGCCGGATCGTCGCGGCAAGCGGTTTCTGACCCCACCAGAATCGCATCATGACGCGCCCGCAGCAAATGCCCGTATTGCCGCGCCGCCGCACCGGTAATCCAGCGCGATTCCCCTCCGCCGGTGGCAATGCGCCCATCGAGGCTGCTCGCTATTTTCACGCTGATCAAGGGGAGGCCGGTGGTCACACGCTTGACGAATCCGGCAATGACGGCCTCGGATCGCTGCGCCAAATCGGGCGGCAATGTCAATTGCGTGACATGAACCCCCGCCCGCCGCAAATACGCCACCCCGCCGCCATCCATGCGCGGATCGGGGTCAATTGCGGCGATGACCACCCGTTTGATGCCCGCCTGGATCAGGGCATCGGCACAGGGCGGCGTACCGCCGTGATGACAACACGGTTCCAGCGTCACATAGGCTGTGGCTCCCTGGGCGCGGTGGCCCGCCTCGGCCAGGGCCAGGGTTTCGGCATGGGGACGCCCGCCTGGCGCGGTCACGCCGCGACCAACCATGATCGGAGGGTCTTGCCCATTGACCGGCTGTACAATCACACAGCCCACCGCGGGATTGGGATAGGTGCAACCGACATGACGCTCGGCCAGGCCAATCGCCACCCGCATCAGGTTGAGATCAATCGTCTTTTGCTGAGGTGAAGACATGTTACTCCGCATCACGCCTATCCTCTTGCGGCGGTGGGGAGGGCGGAAAAGTGACAGTGGCCGGGGTCAAGGCGGCAATCAAGCGACCAAAATCACGCACATCGCGGAAATCACGATAGACGGAAGCGAATCTGATATAAGACACCAAATCTAATTTTGCCAATTCCTCCATCACCATTTCGCCAATCACCGCCGACGCAATTTCATTTTCTCCCGACGCATCCAGGCGATGCAGCAACCGATCCACCATATGGTCGATCTGATCCGCGCCCACCCCGCGTTTGCGGGTGGCAATTTTGACCGAGCGGATCAGTTTTTCGCGGTCAAAAGCAACCTGGCGGCCATCGCGTTTAATCACGGTAATTTCGCGCAATTGCACCCGTTCGAAGGTCGTAAAGCGCGAGCCACAGGATTCGCACGCCCGCCTTCTTCGGATCACCGAATCATCGTCGGATGGCCGCGAATCTTTTACTGAACTATTGGCCGCACCGCAAAATGGACAGCGCATTCTAAGCAACCCCTTTCTAATCACAAGAGTTCCTGGCGTTTACCTTGCCTTTACCGCTCGCAATAATTCAACTGGGGACGCGGCATTATTGCGAAATCTCTCTTGACACGCCGCCAATATTGATAGAAAACAAGGCTTGATGTTTAGAAAAATCATGGGTACAATACCCTCTCCTCAGTAATTTTGATTTGAAATTACCGGAAATTATTGTAAACACTGACACAGTTTGGACAAAGTTGGGAGTCCAATAGTGACACATCGAACCAGCCAAATTATCAATTGGTGAGACCGCCTCGCTTTTTAATCACTGCTTGATAAAAGACTGGTTTTTACCTATGATTAACCCATTTCCACATACTTAAACAAACGGGCAAAGCAAATGAGCCAAGATCAATCCGAAAAATCCCTGCCGCAAAGCGAATTGTTACGCATGACCACCGACGTGGTGTCGGCTTTTGTCGCACGTAATGATTTAAACCCTGAACAAATCCCAGGCGTCATCCAGACCGTGTTTACCTCGTTGCGCAACGTCGAAGGCGGTGCCATCGATGTCAAAATGGAACCCTTGAAACCCGCAGTGTCGGTGCGCAAATCGGTGCAGCCTGATTATATCATTTGCCTCGAAGATGGCAAAAGGCTGAAAATGCTGAAGCGGCATTTGCGCACCATGTATAACATGTCGCCCGAAGATTATCGCGCCAAATGGGGATTGCCCAGCGATTATCCCATGGTGGCCCCCAATTATGCCCAGCAACGTTCCGATTTCGCCAAGCAAATCGGTCTGGGCCGCGGTGCCAAGGAAGACGGTCAAAAACCTGGCCGCCGCCGCCGCGCGTGAGTTTTGCCAAAAAAGAGAGCGTCATTACCCGCAGTTTTTTGCCGCGAAGCGGCATAAAACTGTCGGGTAATCCCCCAGGAGTTTTAAGGAATAATACTCCTGGGGGATTACCCAACTCGCGCTGTCCGTTATTCACGGACAG
>JASGCR010000189.1 GCA_030054015.1 Candidatus Symbiobacter sp.
TTTCTGGATTGCTTCGCGGCTGCGCCGCTCGCAAATGCGCGGCTCTTTTGGCAAGTTTGGGACTTATTCAGACCTTCCTCTAAGCGGGTTTGGCAATGCGTCGTAAATACAGGCTAGAGACCGCCAGTGACAAGACAAACATCGCCACCGCCATCGCCGAGCCATAACCCACATCCAAATAATCAATCGTGGTTTTTTGGATTTGCATCGATAAGGTGACGGTAATGTTGCGCGCCATGGCATAGGGTATGTCGAATGTTTGCAGGGCGGTGATGGTGCGAAAGATCAAGGCGACAATAATCGCGGGTTTTAACATCGGCAAAGTAATTTGGCAAAATTGTTGCCATTTGCTTGCGCCATCAACCTCGGCGGCTTCGTACAAAGATTTGGGAATGACTTGGAGTCCAGCCAGCAACACCATCGCCATAAATGACGAAGTCTTCCAAATAATCGCAATACAGGCGGCAATAAAGGCGGTGCTTGGCCGCAGTAAAAACATTTGCGACTCAAAGCCCAGTTTTACCAGCCAATCATTCACAATGCCGTAATCGGTATGGAAAAACCAGGCAAATATCAGACCGGTGAACGAGAGCGGCAAGGCCCAGGGCAATAACAAAGCCAGCCGCACCGGCCAGCGTCGTTTGAACGGCAGATTGGCGAGAAGAGCCAATCCCATCCCCACGACCAACGCGCCCGGCACGGTAATGATGGTAAAGAGGATGGTCGTCCAGATGGCTTGCCAAAAATCCTGGTCGTGCCACAATTTTTGGTAATGCGCGATGCCGATAAAAATGCTGTTATTCACGCCGGAGAGATGGAGGTCATAAAAACTGTTCCAGACCAGGCGGCCTATCGGATAGGCGACGATCATGGCAATTAAGATTAACGCCGGTGCCAGCATGAACACGGCCAGGGTTTTGTCCGACGGATCGCGGAAGGTGATTTTTTTTAAGGGCATAGTGGTTTCCTCGATTTTTGGGAGCGTCATTACCTCAGAATAACAATTTTCTCTGCAAAAATCAGGAAACAGAGTATATCAAAACCAGCAAAATTGAAGCGGAAAAAATGATCCAACAACTTCTCATCGCCTAATGTGCAACCCGAACCAGGAAATCATCATGGCCTCAAAGACAGAGTATAACACGATTACGGTAAATGCGGATTCGCGCGGCGTGGTGACCGTCACCTTTGCCCGCCCCGATAAACATAATGCCTTGAACGCCGAGATGATTGGCGAATTGGAGCGTGCCTTCACCGCATTGGCCGCCGATGCCAGATGCCGCGTCATTGTCTTGGCCGCGAGCGGTAAAAGTTTTTGCGGCGGGGCCGATTTGGGTTGGATGCAGGCGCAAATGACCAAAGACCGCGCCGGTAAAATGGCCGATGCCCGCGCCTTGGCGATGATGCTGCAGCGCATCGACAGCGCGCCGCAACCGGTCTTGGGGCGGGTACAGGGCAGTTCCTTTGGCGGCGGCGTTGGCATGATGTCGGTGTGCGATTGGGTGGCGGCGGATGAACGCGCGATGTTCGGCTTGACCGAGGTGCGGCTCGGCATTATTCCGGCGACCATCAGCCCCTATGTGATTCGCCGCCTGGGGGAAGGCGCGGCGCGGCGCGTCTTTATGAATGGGCGCAAATTCTCGGCCCACGAGGCGCAAGTGCTGGGTTTGGTGGCCAGGGTGACCAATAATGAAGCCGAATTGGATGCCGCCATGGCGGGCGAAATCGCGGCCTATTTGGAATGCGCCCCAGGGGCGGTGGCCGCCGCCAAACAACTATGCTTGAAAGTCGCCCGCGCCAAGGGGGACGCGGATTTGATCGACTACACCATTGGCAGATTGGCCGATATCTGGGAAAGCGAGGAAGCCAAAGACGGCATCGCCGCATTTTTCGCCAAAACCACGCCGCCCTGGCGCGGGTCATGACATATTTTCTGAGGGCAAAGGCGAATATAGAGATGCGCCGCCCCCAAAAAAGGCGTAAACTGTAAAATAATTCGCCCTAACCTTCGCCCTTCGCCCCCTGACATTTAAAAAAACCTACGGACGTAAAATGGAAAAACCGCCAATTTCCTCCCCAATGCCCCCAACCGATCCGCGTCTGGTTGCCATCACGCGGCGTATCGCTGAACGCTCGCAAGGCCAGCGCGACCAATATCTCGCCCGCATCACCGCCGCCCGCGACCACCGCCTTAAAAACGGCAATCGGGCGCGGATGCATTTGTCCTGCGCCAATCAAGCCCATGCTTTTGCCGGCATCACCGGAACCGACAAAGACCAATTGCGCCAAGGGGATGAACCCTCGCTCGGCATCGTCACGGCCTATAACGACATGCTGTCGGCGCACCAACCTTATGAACATTATCCCGAATTGATCCGGGCGTTGGCGCGCAAATATGGCGGCGTGGCGATGGTGGCGGGCGGGGTGCCGGCCATGTGCGACGGCATCACCCAGGGCGAGGCCGGCATGGAATTGTCTTTGTTCTCGCGCGATGTGATTGCGATGGCGGCGGCCGTTGCTTTGTCGCACCAAACCTTTGATGCCGCGGTTTTCCTGGGCATTTGCGACAAAATCGTGCCGGGCTTGGTGATTGCGGCCTTAAGTTTCGGCCATTTGCCGGCGATTTTTATCCCGTCGGGGCCGATGCCGTCCGGCCTGCCCAATAAAGAAAAATCCAAAATCCGCGAGGATTATGCCGCCGGTAAAGTCACCCGCGCCGCGTTGCTGGAGGCCGAGGCGCAATCTTATCACAGCCCCGGCACTTGTACCTTTTACGGCACCGCCAACAGCAACCAAATGTTGATGGAAATTATGGGTCTGCATCTGCCGGGCGCGAGTTTCGTCAATCCCAACACGCCGCTGCGCGATGCCATGAATGCGGCGGCGGTGCGCGAGATTTTAACCCGCTGTACCGAGGATAACGCGGAAAAAAACCCCGCCGCCGCGCCAATTATCGGCCTGATGATGGATGAAAAATCTTTCGTCAACGGCATGGTCGGTTTGATGGCGACGGGCGGCTCAACCAATTTGTCGCTGCATTTGCCGGCCATGGCGGCGGCGGCGGGAATCACCCTGACCTGGCAAGATTTTGCCGATATTTCCCAGATTGTGCCGTTATTGGCGCGAGTCTATCCCAATGGCTCGGCGGATATTAACCAATTTCACCAGGCGGGCGGCATGGGGTTCCTGATCCATGAACTTTTGCAGGCGGGATTATTGCATGGCGATGCCAAGGCCGTAACTGGCGGCACCATTGCGGATTATTCCGTGAGTGCCAAATTGGATGGTGCGGGTTGTGTCGCCTATTATCCCGCCCCCCAAACCAGCGGCGATGCCGATATTTTGCGCTCTGAAAAAAACCCATTCTCGCCGACGGGCGGCCTGAATTTATTGCAGGGCAATCTGGGCAAGGCCTTGGCGAAAGTCTCGGCGGTGGCCCCCGAATATCAAACCATTACCGCGCCGGCGCGGGTGTTCGAGTCCCAAGCCGCGGTCCAAGCCGCCTTTCAGTCTGGCGCGTTAAATCATGATGTGGTGGTGGTGGTGCGCGGACAAGGCCCGCGTGCCAATGGGATGCCGGAATTGCATAAACTTATTCCGCCTTTATCGGTGTTGCAAAATCGCGGTTTCAAAGTCGCCCTCGTCACCGATGGGCGGTTGTCGGGCGCGTCGGGCAAAGTCATGGCCGCCCTGCATTTGACCCCCGAAGCCCAGGATGACAGCCCTCTGGCGCGGCTGTGCGATGGCGATTTGATTGAAATTGACGGCGGCAGGGGGATCATGAATATATTGGATGTGACGAGTCGCCTGCCTTTAAGTTCGGCGCAATTGGCGGCGCGGCCACGCCAATTTCAGCCCGATCCGAGCGCGTCATCGGGCTGTGGCCGCGAGCTGTTTTCGGTGTTTCGCGCCAATGTTGCGCCCGCCGATGCTGGGGCCAGTTCGTTGTATTAGGGGGGAGTGGCAGCCGAAAGAATTTCCACTAATCACGCGGGAGGGTGGCTTGGATGGCGGGGCGATGCCGGAAAGCCTGCTCCCAGGCGGCAAGAATGGGGCATGTGCGGCGCCAATCCAGTTCGGGCTGGCGGAAATCAAGATAACCGAGCATGGCGGCAATGGTGGTCAAGCCGGCATCATTGCCATTGCGGTTAAAGGGCTTGCGGCGGGCGAATTCGGCATCAAGCACCGCCAGGCCGGCATGTACTTTGGCCATTTGTCCAGCGACCCATTCATCCCATCGCTTTTCGGCGGGGCGCAAAAATGTTTCATAGCGGCACAAAACCAGCGCGTCCATCATCCCATCGGCCAGCGACTCATCGCGCAGCACTTGAAAGCGTTCCGCCGCGGTTTCGGGATAAAATTTGGCTCCATTATGAAGCGTATCGAGATATTGCATAATCACCGAACTGTCGAACAGCACGCGGCCATCCTCAAGCACCAGGGCCGGTAATTTGCCCAACGGGTTCTTGGCGGCCAGCATTTCGTTGCGTTTAACCGGCGAGGTCGCCCCGCCCAGCAGCTCGATCTTTTGATCAAGCCCGGACTCAATCGCCAAAACCATGATTTTACGCGCAAAGGGTGAGGTTGTACTGTGAAATAACTGCATTTTAGGTTTCCTCGCGCCGGGGATGAGGGGGCTGGGGTGAGGCGGGATGTTAATTCCATCAACCCCAATCTATTAACGCATTTTAACCTAACCCAACCCGCCGCGCCTGTCAAGGCGAGGGCGTGATCTTCCCTAAGGAAGGTCTGAATAAGTCCAGTTTTACCCCCCCTTCTTTAGAAGGGGGGGATAGAAAAGCTTGAATTTTTTGCTAAAAAAATTCATAGCTTTTCT
>JASGCR010000190.1 GCA_030054015.1 Candidatus Symbiobacter sp.
ATTACCCGACAGATTTATGCCGCTTTGCGGCAAAAATCTGCGGGTAATGACGCCCCTCTTTTGACGCCCTTCCTTTATAACGACGCGGAATTTTTGTGCGGGATGGTACGTCATAACGAATCGAAAAACTATCCGCTCACCCCGTGGGGGTGCGGCGTGGCCGCAACACATGGCTGTGATTGGCATCATAAAGCGCGGAATCGGGGAAATCCTCGGCATCCAACACCCCGCCAATAATGATGAGGGCGGTGCGGGTGAGGCCGGCTGCTTTGACTTTGGCGCGAATATCCCGCAAACAGCCGCGGATAATCAGCTCATCCGGCCAGCTGGCGCGGTAAATCACCGCCACCGCCGCATCGCTCCCGTAATGGGGGATGGCATCGCGCACCACCGCCGCCAAATTATTGATCGAGAGATGGATCACCAAACTTGCGCCATGCGCGGCCAGGCTTGCCAAATCCTCGCCCGCCGGCATGGCACTGGCGCGGGTGGCGGTGCGGGTCAAAATGACGGTTTGGCTGATGGCGGGCAGGGTTAGTTCGCGTTTTAACAGGGCGGCGGCGGCGGCAAAGGCCGGCACGCCCGGCACAATGTCATAGGGGATATTCTCGCGCTCAAGCCAGCGACATTGCTCGCCAATCGCGCCATAGATCGAGGGGTCGCCCGAATGCAGCCGCACGACTTTCTTCCCATTCCGATAGGCTGTGATCATGATCGCCATGATTTCCGGCAACACCAAATCGACGCTGTTGATTTTTTCCGCATCCGGGGCTGATTCCGCCACCAATTCGTCGGGAATGAGCGAGCCAGCATACAGCACCAGATTCGCCTGTTGCAAACGCCGTAACCCGCGCAGGGTGATTAAATCGCTGGCTCCGGGGCCGGCTCCGACAAAAGAGATCATTTTTTTTCACCCGTTTTGCTATTGGTCACCTCATAACCCCTGGGCGTAAACATGTATTTCCGATCCCCCAGGCGAAATTGGCGTGACGAAATATTGCCAATGATAATCACCGTCATCATATCGATCCGCGCTTGGTTGTGTTGTAGCCCAGCCAAATCGGTGACGGCGCAATTTTCGTCGCTGCGTCCCAAATTTTGCCCGATGGCGACCGGGGTGGTGGCGGGGCGGAAGGGGCGGATAATGTCCAACGCGGCCGCCAATTGCCAATCTCGGCGCTCGGAGCGTGGATTGTAAAGGGCGATGACAAAATCGCCCGCCGCCGCATGGTGCAAGCGTTGGGCGATCACCGGCCAGGGCGTCAGTAAATCCGACAAAGATATGGCGGCAAAATCATGACCAATCGCTCCGCCCAGTTTCGCCGCCAGGCTTTGCATCGCCGAAATACCCGGAATCACCGAAAATTCAAGGCGGCGATGGGCGGGATCGCGCGATTCCGCCAAGAATTCGCAGGCCAGGCTGGCCAGGGCGTAAATCCCGGCATCGCCGCTCGACACCAGGGCGATATTTTGCCCCAATGCCGCCTGCGACACGGCATATTCGACACGGGCGCGTTCGGCTCCCAATGGGAAGCCAACCCGTTTTTGCCAGGGCCGCACCAGATCGGCAATTAAATCCAGGTACAAACCATAGCCGACAATTTGATCGGCCTGGGCAATGGCTTGGTTGGCGGCGAGGCTACGATATTCCGCCGCGCCAGGCCCGATGCCCACCACGGTTAGGCTGCCGCGACCCTGGCCTATCGCCGCCGCCCTAAGATCATGCGGGGCGATGGCAACCGCCAAAGTCGCATCCGGCGATTTTTGTTTGGGGATCACCAGGTGGCCTTGCGCTTCGCCGGTCACCGCATCACGGCAAGCCGCCAAAGCCGCCGCCTCGGCCACGCCATAACAGCCGACGGCTTGGAACACCGCATCCGAGGGTTCGGTCAAAAACGGGGTTTCGGGCAGTAATTGTGCGGCGGTAAAAAAGCGCAAGGGCAGGGCATAATGCGCCGCCAATTGGTGCAACGCCGCTTCATCGGATTTGAGGTCAATTGAGGCCAGGGCAACCAAGGCGGCAGGGGCGATCTGGTGTTCGTCCAGAACCCGTTCACACCAGGCGATTAATTTTTTTCCATCGGCCCCGCGCGAGGCCCCCACCCCCAACACCAAACGCGGCGGATAAAGGCGGATTTTTGCCGGCGAAGGATCGGGCGATACGGTGGTGACGATGGCGATTGCGGCTTGGTCGGGGTTGGGGGTTGGTTGCGCTCCCAATTTTTCTAACCAGGCCACATTTTTCCCATTTTCCCCGCCAACTTGGTGATAAAAAACCGGCGACTCCCCCTCGGCCAACTGACGATAAATTTTTTTGAGCATGATGCGGGTGCCAGGCGCGTCATATGCCGCCAAATGCCAGCCCGGCGGCGGATTTTCCAGGCTGGGCCTGGAATATTCATCGGCAGATTGACCGGAAGCATTGCTGATCACCGCTCGCCCGCCCAAAATCGCCGCAATTTCATGAGCGAATTGGTTGCCGCCATGATGACCGCCCAAGAGCGGGATCACCGAAGCCCCCCCCTCTCCCGCTTGGGCAATCACCAGTACCGGCGGTTCAGTCATTTTATCGCTCAAAAGCGGGGCGAGGGCGCGAATGACAATGCCGGTGCTGCAAATCGCCACAATAATTTCGCCGCGGGCAAAGGCCTGGCGCATCGATTCGGCGAAATTTTTTCCAAGGGCTGGCTCGGCGGAAATTTGGAGTCCATCGTCCGCCGGATGATAGATTTTAACTTCATAGTCACCGATTTTGCTGTCATGCAAAAAATTTTTAAGCGATTCCGCCACATCACGGGCTGCCCGCGTCACGGCGAAAATCGCCACCGCCCGTTGACGCTTTACCGAGGAGGTACCCATCATGGTGCCGCCAATAACAAGACCGGATTGATCGCCTTGCCATGCAGTCTGATTTCAAAATGCAGTTGCGGACTCACCACCGCGCCGGTCATGCCGACCTCGCCAATTTCCTGGCCGCGATGCACGATTTGACCGCGCGACACCAGGCTTTTGCTAAGATGAGCATAGGCGGTAAAATAACCCTTCTCATGTTTAATCAGGATCAGATTGCCATAGCCGCGCACCCCATTGGCGGCATAAGCGACCACGCCATTTTCGCTGGCGACAATTTTTTTGCCGGCTTGGGCGGCGATGTTGATGCCGTCATTGGCCAGACCCTGGGCTTGCTCGCCAAAGGACGAGACCACCCGCCCGCGCAGTGGCCAGAGAAAATTTTTGCCCCCACGCGGCGGCGGCGGCGGTAATTCGCCCAGAATCCCAGCATTATCGGCACCCGCATTTTTATCGCCAGGGTTTTTGTCGGTGTTGTCTTTGTCGCTGGGGGCGGATGGGGCGGGTGGGATGGATGCGGTAGGTGCGGGGGATTTCGTGCCGCTCTCTTTGGCGGCGGGAAGTCCCGCATTGGCGGCGGGCGTTGGGGACGGGGTGGGTGCCACGGCTGGCGGGGGGGTCACAGCTTGCCCTCCCCCTGCTTGCCCCCCCCCGGCTTGCGACCCAATTGGCGGCAAACTTGCCGCCCCACTGCCATGCGGCAATAAAATGGTCTGGCCGGGTACGATGGTATAAGGCGGTTTAAGATTATTGAGCTCGGCCAATTGCGGTACCGACAGGTTAAATCGGCGGGCAATGCCATAAAAACTATCGCCCGTCACCACCCGATAGAGGCCCGGATGCGGAATCGATAATTTTTGTCCCGGCGTTAAGGCATAGGGTTTGCGCAATTTATTCGCGTTAATGATCGCAATCACCGGCAGGCCAAATTTTCGCCCCACCGCATAAAGCGTATCACCCAACTCGACGATATAGACATCGACCAATTCACTCTTGTCCTTGGTCTTGGCATCGGGCAGGGGATTAGCGTTCCCGGCCATATCGCTGGGTTTATTGGCAGTGGCAGTGGCAGTGGCAGCGGGGGCAGGGGCAGTGGCGGCCGGGGTCGCAGGAGTCGCGGCATTTGCCACATTTGCGTTGTCCCCATTCTCTGCCACCGCCGCCGCGGAATTCGGGTCAGGCGGGTTGCCCGACAGGTTTCGCGGCGGGCTTGGCGGCGTTGCGGTGTCGGCACTGGCGGGCGGAGCAATGGGCGTGGCGGCAATCGGCTCTTTTTGTCCCGGATTGGCGGCATTCGCCGCCACGTTACTGGGCAAAGTGAGCGGCTGGTTTGGCGGCTCATAATCCGGGTTGGCAATCACCACCGTTTTATTGGAAGCGGTGACGGGCTTTGCCGCGGGTTGAGATTGGGATTGGGATTGGGATTGGCGTTTCTGCCCCCATCGCCCTTGCTCGCTCAGCACATCGCCACACCCCCCCAATCCCAGCAACAGCATAATTGCGAGGCTTTTGGTCATATCACGGGAAAACATGCCTGAGAAAACCATGGTCAAATCCAAATTAAATTATTCAATACGATGCTCCCCTTCCTGCCCCGGCCGAGGGGGGACGCGACGCTTGAGGCGCGCAAGCCCTGAGCGGAGAGTTGGTGATCGCAATAATCCAATATCACGATCAGGCTGTTCCACCAACCCCCTCCAGAATTGCGCAAGAATTTTTGCCAAAAATTTTGAGCGTGTCTATCCCCCCCTTTTCTAAGGAAAGTCTGATTAAGTCACTTTTTTGCCAAAAGAACGGCGCATTTGCGAGCGGCGCAGCCGCCGCGTAAGTGAAAGCGGCGGCAACTTTATTTTGTCGCCGCTTTCACTTACGCGGCGACCCGCGAAGCAATCCAGAAAAATCTAGCAATTTCAGGATGTTACTGGATTGCTTCGCGGGCGTAAACGCCCGCTCGCAAATGCC
>JASGCR010000191.1 GCA_030054015.1 Candidatus Symbiobacter sp.
AAAAAATTCTAGCTTTTCTATCCCCCCCTTCCTAAGCAGGAAGGGGGGGTCATAAAAATGGCGCTCCTTTTTTTAGGCTTAATCAAACTTTCATTACCTCTTAAACGCCCACAAAAAAACTGCCGGTCAAATGAATGGCCGGCAGTTTTTTATACATAACGCGTCGCAAAGAACGACAGAGAAAGAACGCAAACCCAATTAATTAATTGGTCGGCTCGGATTTCATATCCATTTCTTTGTGTTTGCCCTTTTTCTTGTGATTCATTTTCTTTTCTTTGGCGGGAGCCTTTTCACCGGCCATTTCACCAGCCGGGGCATCGGCAGCCAAAGCCAAAACCGGGGTGACCGAGAGGGTGAATAATGCGACCAAGGCAATTGCAAGATAGCGAAGCATTTAGGGAATCCTTTCAAAAGAGTGTCATAGTCCCGTTTTCAAAGGGACTCACGTTTTACTGAAACAAATTCGTTGGATAAAGACGAAAACCTCATCCAACCCCGCTGTTTCACCGGAATTATTTACGCCATGTTCACCGGTCGCAACAGAATGTTACAAACCAGGCCATCGCGTTACCTCATACGTCTTACTTAATTATACAGGTTTGCGGTTGCTTTGCAAGATTTACCCTGAAAAAAATCGATTTAATCAGCGAAATTTTGTTGCCCCTCACGACGTGCGCAAAAACGGCACCTTAGGCATCAACTCAAACCGTGCATAATTTCATAGGTTTCGTATAACCTGCGCCGAGATTGCGCTGGCTCATAGCACTTAACAAGTTAAAAATTGGTAATAAAACAACCATCCATGGGTTAAATTTAGAAAAGAAATGCCAAAAACCCTTAAATTGCCATAATAATCGACTTAATTTGATATTTTCATCCCCTGGCGGGCAAAAAAAAAGTATGATCAAAGCCAGCCGCTCGCTGTCACCGCAATCAAGCCAAATGACCCCAAATGACCCTGACATCGCCGCATTTATATTCGCTGCCGCTGGGCCAGGATTGGCTGAAATCCTTGGGGACGGGGATGTCTTCGCCGGACATGGGCAAAAATTTGCTGATTTTGCCCAATGACCGCGCCTGCCAAGAATTGCGCGACGTGATGACGGCGGGTTTGGCGGCGCAATCGCCTGGCGACGACGCCAACTGTGACAATTTGTCGCCAAAGCCCGCCGCCCAATTTCTGCCCAGAATCATTTCCTATGACGCGCTGGATCGTGAGCCGTCATTGGCATTGGCGAATTTATGTGCGGAACTTGACCAACCCCAACCCCAGCCCCAGCCCCAGCCCGGCGACAGCGCGGGGGTTCTCTCAGATTTAGCGCGGCAATTATGGCTGGCGGGCAAAATTCGTGAGCTGGGCCGCGACCGTTCCTGGCAAATATTTGCCCAATATGAACAACGCAGCCAAGCCGAGACAATGCAGTGGCACCAGGCCTTGGGCTTGGCCGAATCATTGGTGCGGTTAATCGATGAGATGGAGCTGGCCGCCTGTGATTGGACGAATTTATACCAGTTGGCTCCGGAAAATTTCGCCGAGCATTGGCAAAAATCGTTGCAATTTTTCAAATTAATTGCCGAAAAATACCCAGGCTTTTTGGCCGACCAGGGCAAAATGAGCCAAACCACGCGGCTTGGTACCCTGCTTAAAAACTGCGCGGCGGCGATGACCGATCCCGCCACGGCCTCGTCCAACCTGGCCCTGGCCGGATTGCGGGCGATTTTGGCCTCGATGCGGGTGACTTTGGTGATGTCGCCGCAAATGTCGAGCCTGATGTTGCGGTGGGTGGCAGCGATTGCCCGCGCGCCCCAGGGCCAGGTCATTATGCCGGGATTTGATCTCGATTTGGCGGATGCGGCTTGGCAAAAATTGCCCCAAACTCATCCGCAATATGGTTACCGAGATGCTTTACGGCGGATGAATTTTGCGCGGGCCGAGGTCAGGCCCTGGCCGCATTCAGACGGCACCAGCCAGCCCGTCACGCCCGCCAACCCACAACCAGCCAGTCCACAACCAGCCAGTCCACAACAAGCCAACCCACAACAAGTCAGTCCACAACAAGCCAGGGCGCGGCTGTTTTCCTCCGCGCTTGATCCCACCCTGGCTGAGTCCCTGGCCATAGACCGGGCGACCTTAAATCTGGCGCGGCAAAATCTGCAAAGAATCGATTGCCCCCATCCTTTGGCCGAGGCCGAGTTCATTGCCCGCCAACTTTACCAGGCCTGGCAACAGCCGCCAAAACGTGCCGCCCTGGTAACGCCCGACCGTGAATTGGCCCGGCGGGTCACGGCGGAGCTTTTCCGTTATGGCCTGATCCCCAATGACAGTGGCGGTGTCCCCATTTTGGAGACTCCGCCTGGCGTATTCATGCGGCTTATCCTGGCGGCGGCGGAGCCTGAGGCATCGGCGGTCACCTTATTGGCTTTATTGAAACATCCTTTTTGCACGATGGGGCGGGGGCGCACCGACATATTGGCCGATACCAGGGTGTTGGAACGCAAATTATTGCGCGGGCCGCGTCTGGCCCCTGGGTTGCTGGCCTTGCGCCAGGCCTTTGAACGCAAGCGCGACGAGCAGGCCGCCATCGCAAGTTTAAATCCTGGGGTTAGCCCTGATTCAAATCCAGGTCCAAACCCCGGCCCAAACCCTGGCGATGCGCCGCCGCCGCCGCCCGCCTCACGCCGCGATGCCGCCCTTAGCCAAGACGAAGCGCGGCGGCTTGAGGCCTTTATCACCCAGATTGACCAATGTTTGGGGCCGTTAGAACGCGCCTTGCGGGGGGGGGCGGGACCAACGCGGCAAAGCCTGGGGCAATGGCATGAGATTCATCTGAAAACCGCCTTTGCGCTGTCCCAGGTACCGTCCCAGGCGGTGGCGGTGGCGGTGGCGGCGGATGCGGGCGATCCCCGCCTGTACAAAGGCGAAGACGGCAAGAAACTGCAAGAATTTATGGAAGTGGTGCGACAAAATGGCGCAGCCATCCCGGAATTGCCCGGCGCGGAATATCCCGCCGTGTTTGAAGCATTGGCGCGGCAACAAATTTCGCTGCGCCGCCAGGCCTTGCGTGATGCGCGGATTTTCATCTGGGGCCTGCATGAAGCCCATGCGAAGCCAGATTTGGTGATTTTGGCCGGCCTTAATGAACAAACCTGGCCGCAAGCGGCGCAGCCTGATCCTTGGCTCAACCGCCCGATGCGGCAAAAATTGGGACTGACCTTGCCTGAGGCGGCCATAAGCCAAGATGCTTTCGATTTTGGGCAATATTTTACCTGTGACGAGGTGATCATCACCCGTTCCTTGCGGGTGGGGGGCGAGGCCACCCAGGCCTCGCGCTTCTTGCGTTTGTTGGAGCGGGCTTTGGCCCTGGGTCAGGCCGAGCCTTTGCCGACCCCGCCAGGCCAGGGGGTGGCGACGGCGGCGGTGCAGCGACACCAGGCGGCGGTGCGGCACCGGGAGGAGGATGCGGGCGCGCCCTGGCCTGGCATCACCATCCCGCCATCCGCTCGCAAAACCAGTTTTTCGGCTTCCGAGATCGAGGCTTTGCTCGCCGATCCCTATAGTTATTACGCCAGCAGCATTTTGCGGCTGAAACCCTTGGCGGGCTTAGCCGAAATGCCCGGCGCGGCCGAGCGCGGTAAAATCCTGCATGGCATGATGCAAAATTTTTGCCAAACCTATCCCCATGCCGTGCCAGAAAATGGCGAAGAGTTGATGCAGCATTTGGGACGGGCCGAATTTATCCGCCATCTTAATGGCGATGGTTCGGCGGAATCCTCGCCGCTTTGGCCGTTTTGGCAGTCGCGTTTTCGCACCATTGCGCGGTTCGCGGTGGCGGAATTGCGCAACCGCCAAGCCTTAATCCAAACCACCCAGAGCGAGATTACGGGCAAAATCCTGCGGCCTACCCCTGACGGCGCCATCGAAATCCGCGCCCAAGCCGACCGCGTCGAATGGCGGCAGGATGGGCTTGTCGTGGTGTGCGACTATAAAACCAGCAATTCCCCGCCGGTCATAAAAGACGTGCTGCGCGGCAAAAGATTGCAATTATTGATTTATGGCCTGGTGGCCGCGCATGGGGGATTTCATGCGCGATTTTCTGATGGTTTGGCCGCGCCCACAGCCGCGGCTTTGGTCGGGCTGGAATATTGGCATCTGAGCGGGCGCGACGCGGCGGCGCGGGTGATGCCTTTGGATTTCATCCCGCTTGATGCCGAAGCGCAACGCCAATTTTTCGCCCATATTGAGGGACAAATTTTGGCCTTGATTGATCATTATGCCAAGCCGGACACGGAATTTACGGTGCCGATGCATGATGCCGATGACGATCTGCCCTTTATCAGCAAAAATTACGCCCATTTGTCGCGCCTGGCGGCGTTGGGGTGACAAACCAAGCGCGGCATTATTCGCCAACCAAGAGCGGTAAAAAGAGAGCGGTAAAAAGGGAGCGTCATTACCCGCCGAACTGCAAGCGGATTTCCGCTTGCAGTTCGAGTCGGGTAATCCCCCAGGAGTATTATTTCCACAATACTCCTGGGGGATTACCCGACTCGAAATATCCGTGTTCCACGGATATTTCGGCGGGTAATGACGCTCTTTCTTTCTGGTCGCGCTAACTAAAGAGCGGCAAAAAAGGGGAGCGTCATTACCCGCCGGACGGCAAGCGGGAATCCGCTTGCCGTCCGAGTCGGGTAATCCCCCAGGAGTATTATTCCTTAAATGCCTGGGGGATTACCCGACTCGAAATATCCGTTACACGGATATTTCGGCGGGTAA
>JASGCR010000192.1 GCA_030054015.1 Candidatus Symbiobacter sp.
ACAAAAATTCTAGCTTTTCTATCCCCCCCTTCCTAAGCAGGAAGGGGGGGTCAGAACGACTTACTCAGACCCTCCCTAAAAAAACCGCCAGAAAAATTTCCAAGCCAGAAAGTTCACCCCCCAACATGACCGCGAATGAAAAAAAATCTGAAGCCAAAGGCCTGGTCTCCCATCCGGTTGACAAATTATCGGGACGGATAAAGGTGCCAGGCGATAAATCCATCTCGCATCGCGCCCTGATGTTTGGCGGCTTGGCGGTTGGCGACACCACCATCCGGGGCTTGCTTGAGGGCGAAGATGTGCTGGCGACGGCGGCGGCCTTGGCGGCGATGGGCTGCACCATTCGCCGCGAGGGCGACCCATCGCCGCCAACCTGGACGGTGAGCGGGGTCGGAATTGGCGGCCTTACCCCGCCGCGCGATGTGCTGGATTTGCACAATGCCGGCACGGCGGCGCGGTTGCTGATGGGGATATTGGCGAGCCATAATTTCACGGCTTTTTTAACCGGCGATGCTTCGTTGCGCAGCCGCCCGATGGGGCGGGTCATCACGCCGCTGGAACAAATGGGGGCGCGATTTGTGACCAGCGAAAACCGCCGCCTGCCCTTGGCGGTGATCGGGGCGGCGGCACCGGTACCCCTACGCTATGATTTGCCGGTGGCCTCGGCCCAGGTGAAATCGGCGGTTTTATTGGCGGGATTAAATACGCCAGGGCAAACCACGGTGATCGAACGCCAACGCACCCGCGACCACAGCGAACGGATGCTGCGACATTTTGGCGCAGAGGTCACTGAACAAACCGGCGATCAGGGCGAGCATATTATTACCGTCACGGGCTATCCGTCGCTGCGCGCCCATCACGTGGTGGTGCCGGGTGATCCGTCCTCGGCGGCGTTTTTGGCGGTGGCGGCGGCATTGATGCCGGAATCCGATGTGACCTTGGTGGGGGTGGGGGTGAATCCCTTGCGGGCGGGGCTTTATCTCTGTCTCGAAGAAATGGGGGTTGATTTGCGCCGCGAGAATCCCCGCATCGAAGGCGGCGAGCCGGTCGCCGATCTGCGCATCATCGGCGGCCGCACATTAAAACCCATCACCGTCGCCGCCGACCGCGCCCCCAGTATGATTGACGAATATCCGATTTTGGCGATTGCCGCCGCCCATTGCGACGGTCAAAGCCACATGTATGGCTTGGGAGAATTGCGCGTCAAAGAAAGTGACCGTTTGGCGTTGATGGCCGATGGCATTAACCTGGCGGGCGGGAAAGCCGAGATCGGGGCCGCGGATTCGCTCATCATAAGCGGCAATGGCAAACAATTACCCGGCGGGGTGACGATTAAAACCAGCCTGGATCACCGCATCGCCATGAGTTTTCTCGTGCTGGGCATGAGGAGTGCCGCCCCCATTCGGGTGGATGATGGCAGCCCGATCAACACCTCGTTCCCTGGCTTTGCCGAGTTAATGAACGGGCTGGGCGGCAAGATTTTTCCTGATGAAGAATAATGTCGAAAATTTATTTACCCCCCCTTCTTTAGAAGGGGGGGATAGAAAAGCTTGAATTTTTGCTAAAAAATTCATAGCTTTTCTTGGGGGGGTTGGTGTAATGGTTTGATTCTATTAACATATTTTCTACATCACAACCCCCCCAAGTTGAGCTAAGTTGCTTCGCAACTAAGCTCAACTACCCCCCCTTCTAAAGAAGGGGGGGTCAAACTAGACTTATTCAGACTTTCCTTAAGGAACCTCCGAACAAGTCACTTTTTTTGCCAAAAGAACGGCGCATTTGCGAGCGGCGCAGCCGCGAAGCAATCCAGAAAAATCCAGCAACTTCAAGATGTTACTGGATTGCTTCGCGGGCGAAGCCGCCCGCTCGCAAATGCCACTTTTTTTTGTTTTTGAGACTTGTTCAGACCTTCCTTAAGTTGAGATCGACCAATGCAACACCCCCCCCCCAACCCACGCCCCCCGACCGTCATCGCGGTGGATGGCCCGGCCGCTTCGGGCAAAGGTACGCTCGCGCGGGCAATGGCGGCGCATTTTGGCTTTGATTATCTGGATACGGGCTTGCTCTATCGTGCCGTGGCCTATTTTGGCGAGGTCACCCCGCCCGTGGATGCCGCGGCGGAGTTGGCGGCGGCGACGCTGGCACGGGTCACCAAATTGGCGGCCAGTCTTGACCCGCAACGCCTAAACGACCCGCATTTGAAATCAGAGAAAATCGCGGCGGCGGCCTCGTATATTGCGACATTTCCGGCCTTACGGGCGGCGTTGCGCGCGTACCAGGTCAATTTTGCCCAAACCCCGCCTGGCGGCCTGGGGGCGGTGTTGGATGGGCGGGATATAGGCAGTGTGATTTGCCCCGATGCTAAGGTTAAATTTTTCATCACCGCCGCGGTGGAGGTGCGGGCCAAACGGCGGTTTCTTGAACTTTATGGGCAGGGTCACAAAGTGGTTTATGCCGCGATTTTGCACGATTTGATCGCGCGTGACCGCCAGGATAGCGGGCGGCAAACCGCCCCCTTGACGGAGGCCAAGGACGCCATCCGCCTTGACACCAGCACCCTAAGCCTTGAAGATGCACGGGATTTTGTGCTGGCAAAGGCGCAGGTGCAATTATCTTAAACGCGACGCATTTTTTTGTGGAAACCGGTAAATGAATATGCTAAAAGGGTTAAATACGGTGTTATTTAACCATGACTAAACCCCGTCCCATTGGTTAAAACAATGCGAAATAACTTGAAAGTTTTGTTTTTTTCATGTACATGACGGTGTGAAAATCGTTTGACGCGAAATTTGGGCTTTAAATATGAAGGGGATTGTGGTAAATTTTGTCGGGTTTTTTGAGAAGTTAAGCTTATTTTTGCGCTAATTTTAACGTGGATTCAAAAGTTATAGTCTTGAATTTATTGTTTCATTTCCCGTTTTGGGAAGGAAACGCTTAGCAAATAGGGCTACAACCATTCTTCTTGCGTTTACCATGAAGGATGGTGTAGAGATTTTGCATAAACCTTTATATCCTTGGAGGATTAATATGCGAGTTCAATGGTTGTCGTCCGCCGCTTTGTTGGCACTGATAGCTGCGCCGGGTGCATTCGCCCAGCAAGTAACAACGAGTGAGCCTTTTACGCTTAAACTTTCGGGTCATGCGAAATCGGCTGTTCAATTTGTTCAACCCAGCAATGAGTTGAAAGGCACTGCTGGTACTTCTTCTGCTGATACGCTTAATACGGTCGTGATGGCCACCAAAGCCCGTGTCAACATTGCCGTCGATGCAATGGTCGGTGACATTGGTTATGGTGGTTTGGCGACCCTCGATTTCCAAAGTGGTGCCGTTAATTTGGGTGGCCCGAACACTTATATCTATGTCTCGCCGATGGGCGCGGGTAAGATTGGTTTGGGTGTCCAAGGCTATAGCTCGGATATGGGCAGCTTTGATAACGGCAAAACCTGGGGTACGGGCTTTGGTCCGGACGGCGATTGGGGAACCAATGCCACCGGTTATGGAAAATTTACCGCGGTTATGGCTGACATTATCGATGGTACCGGTAATTTCGCCAGCGGTGGTTTCTGGGACCAAGGCAACAAAATCACCTATACCACCCCAAATTTGGCGGGTTTCTCGGCCCAAGTGGGTTATTTGCCCTCTGACACCACCAAGAGTTGGGGCGGTGGCTTGTCGAAAAATCGCGATGGTGGCCCGAATGGCAAAGGCAATTCCAATTTCAATAACGTGTTTGAAGTTGGTGCCGGTTACACCAGCCCGGATATGGGCGGCGTGATGGTCAATGTCGGCGGTGCCTTCTTGTCGGGTACGGCTTCTTTGGTGGGCAATCAAGCTGCTTACAATAATCTGTCGGCTTTCCAAGCTGGTGTCGGCGTGACGGGTTATGGCGTGATGGCTCAATTCACTTTCGTTAGCGAAGGCAAGTCAGGCACACCCAAGATGGCTGCGGATTCGGGAGATGCCTTCACGGCTGTGTCGGGTTGGTCGACATCGCTTGCCTATGCCATGGGTCCGGCTCAATTTGGTGTCTATTACGGTATGGCCAAGCAGAATCACTACAATGCTGCCAATTCTGTATCGCCAATCGGATATCTGACGGCGGCTAACAATACAGTATTCGAAGTTATTGGGCCAAACAGTGATAATTCTGGCCCGGAAACGACGAAGGGTTCAAGCAATACTGTCGCGGACTGGACGGCAATGGGTGTTGGCGCTTCCTATAATGTGTCCAAGGGTGCGCAGGCATTCCTGGGATACGAAAGCTTTTCGGGTAAAGCCAAAGGTGGCGGTGATAAGGAAACGGCTGGCGCGGTCACTTTGGGTATGATCGTGTCGTTCTAAACTTGGTGTCTTTACTAAGTTAAGCGAAACCAGGGGGTCACAGGCAACTGTGACCCCTTTGTGTTTTTTCATTGGCGCGTCATTAGAAAGGAATTGTGTCAAAAAAAGGAAAAACGTCATTACCCGCTTAAAAAGAGAGTGCCAAAAACAAGAGCGTCATTACCCGCTTAAAAAAAGAGTGCCAAAAACAAGAGCGTCATTACCCGCCGGACGGCAAGCGGATTTCCGCTTGCCGTCCGAGTCGGGGCCTGTCCCCCGCCCGTGACGTAAGTCACGGGTCGGGGGAAAGCCCCCAGGCATTTTAAGGAACCTCTGAACAAGTCCTAAGAGTGTCATTCTGAGGTTAGAAAAGTCCGCGCGTAAGCG
>JASGCR010000193.1 GCA_030054015.1 Candidatus Symbiobacter sp.
CCGACAGATTTATGCCGCTTCGCGGCAAAAATCTGCGGGTAATGACGCTCTTTAGGTGCGGCGGCAATGACGCTCTTTAGGTGCGGCGGCAATGACGGAACGCACATGGATTAACCTCCAATGACCGCATCCGACCATAAAAACGCCGCGCCGCGCACGCCGCTTGAATCGCCATGGCGGGGGGGGCGCAATTTGGTATCCACCCGCGGCGAAAAGACATATTTCGGCCATAATTCCGGCACGTGGCGATATAGTCTTTCAATCCGCGACAAACCGCCGCCCAGCACGATCACTTCGGGGTCGAGCAAATTGATCACCGCGGCGGTCGCGCGGGCCATGCGGTCTTCATAGCGCAACAAAGTGGCCTCGGCATCGGCATCGCCGCGATGGGCGGCTTCGATAATCATCTCGCCTTTTAAGTCTTGGCCGGTGGCGCGGCGGTGATCGGCGGCCAGGCCCGGGCCGGATAAATAGGTTTCAATACAATCAAATTTGCCGCACCAACATTTGGTGCCATGGATTTCGCGTGACTTGGGATGGGCTAATTCATCATCGGTGCGCGGCCAGGGCAAGGGATTATGCCCCCATTCGCCGCTAATCCCATTCATCCCAGGATTAGGTTTGCCATGCAGGGCGATGCCGCCGCCCGTGCCGGTGCCAATGATAATGCCAAAGGCAACATTGGCCCCCGCCGCCGCCCCATCGGTGACTTCGGACATGATAAGGCAATTGGCATCATTTTGCACCCGCACCGCCCGCCCCAAAGCGGTTTCCAGATCGGTCAAAAAGGGCCGCCCGTTCATGGCGGTGGCATTCGCGCCTTTGACGGTGTTGGTCATGGGATCAATCGTACCCGGAATGCCAATGCCAACCGTGGGCAGGGCGGCATCGCCATGACGCAAACGACGCGCCTCGCGGTCGGATTCATGCACCAAATCCGCCACCGCCGCAATCAATGCGGTATAATGACGCGACGGGCTGGCGATGCGTCGCCGCCACACAATCTCGCCGCTATCGTCTAACAAGGCGGCCTCGATCTTGGTGCCGCCTAAATCTACCCCGATGCGATAACCCATGATATTCCCGCCTAAGAATTCTATTGATTGCTGTGCGATTGAACCAAAGCTGCTTTTTGTATAACGTGATTCGGGGATCATCGCAATCTTTGCGTTGCGCCATTCGCCTTTCCGCCCCCCCTTCCGGTTTAGGGAAAGTCTGATTAAGGCGAAAAAATCGCTGACCCCCCCTTCTTTAGAAGGGGGGGAAACCTCCGCTTGGCGGCTTGTCGCCTAGCGGAGGTCGGGGGGGGTTGGTGACATTGAGAATCTATTAGCATAATCAACGAATTACACCAACCCCCCCAAGAAAAGCTTTGGCTCGTAAGCACTCGCCAAGCTTTTCTATCCCCCCCTTCTAAAGAAGGGGGGGTAAAACTAGACTTAATCAGACCTCCCCTCATAACAGGTACAACATAACATGACGTTATTAGCACATTTTTATCCATTGTTGCATCTTTTGCCGCCCGAATTGGCGCGTGATCTTACCCTCAAAGCCTTGGCCTGGGGTGTGGCCCCGGCCCCGCGCCTTGATCCGCCCGATCCGGCCTTAAGCCTCCGCCAATTTGGTCATGAGTTGCGCTCCCCCATTGGCCTGGCCGCCGGATTTGACAAAAGCGGCCAGGTCTATCATCGGATGGCAAATTATGGCTTTGCCTTTACCGAGATTGGCAGCATCACGCCAAAGCCGCGGCGGGGCAATAAAAAACCGCGTTTGTTTCGTCTGGCCGAAGACCAGGCCATGATCAACCGCATGGGGTTTAACAATGACGGCATGGCGGTGGTGGCCGCCCGTCTGTCCCGCCTGGCCCGCCTGTCCCGCTCGCGGCGGGAAAACCGCCAATTATTGGGGATAAATCTGACCTCTGACCCCGATAGCCCCAATTTGGCGGCATCCATCCAGGATTTTATCGATTTATTGACGGTTTTTTATCCCTTGGCGGATTATATCGTGCTGGATATATCATGCCCCAACACCGCCAATGGGCAGCAATTTTTGCAACCTGACGCGCTGGCCGCCCTTTTGACCGCCATCGCCGCGTTTAGGGCGGCACAAAAACCCGGTGCGAACCCGATTTTGGCGAAATTATCGCCGGATATTAACGATAAGAATCTGGCCGCGATTATGGCGGTGATCATGCAATTTAACCTGACCGGTTTGGTCGTCGCCAACAGCACGACCAGGCGCGACCAGCATCTTAAAAGCCGGTATCAGGGGGAGCGCGGTGGCCTCACCGGTCGCCCGCTTATGGCCGCATCGACGCAGTTATTGGCCGAGCTTTACCAGGATTACGGCCAGAATTTAACCTTTATCGGGGTGGGAGGGATTTTTTCCGCCTATGACATTGTGGCTAAAATTTTGGCCGGCGCCTCACTGGTGCAAGTTTATACCGGTTTTACCTTTAACGGGCCGGATTTTATCCGCACCCTGGAGCGGGATTTGCGGCGTATTTTGGCGGCGCATCAGATTCCCCAGGTCTCAGATTTAATTGGTCAAAGCCGACATCAGGTTGAATTATACAACCTGGCCCGCGATCAGAAATCTCAGCATTAATTAAAAATTGCAAGTTGGCATTTTTTTAAGTGATTGGAAATCATGAGCATTTGATTTAAACATGATCTGCTGCTATTTATTATCGTGGGTGCCAAATATAATGGTTGTGAGGGTAAGGCGCATGGACGAAACATGCACCTGCCCCTCACCAGCATTCCATTCGGCATAAACCGGATTCTGGTTAAATTTATGGGTGATTGACCACAAAATTTCAGGGAAGAGCGTGATGAGCGAATCGCTCCGCACCATCGCAGGCGAAATTGACGAAATCAGAAATCGCATTTCTTCTTCGGGTGATTCAGTGGTGGAATTATTTATTAACGCTTCCTCAGGGAAAGAGCGCGTTACGGCTTATGCTGAAAAAGCCGATGCTTTGATTAATTTACACAATAAAATGCAAGGTCTCGCCCAAAAAAACGGGGCCGGTCATATACGCGATCTTAGGATTAAGATTGAAATTAACGGGTTGGTCAAACAATCCGCCACCAACGAGTTAATGGTGGTGGGGTTAAAAATCATGGGAACTTAACAGGCCATGAAACGCCAGGCCTTCCATAATCCATTATCCTTATTTCTCGCCTGCCCCCATTGAATTCAACGATAATATACCTATTTTCTGCTCTGTCAGGTTTGGTTACAGCATCAAAGTGTTTTTTGCATGATTTTTACGCGATATTAATAAAAAAACGTCATACAGGTCGTGGTCGGCAGAGGTAATGCAACATTGGCAAGGTAAACCGTGATGTCGAACAATATAATGCAGAAATATAACCTGTCTGCTTAGGGCCATGAGAATATAGGAATGTTTATTCGGATAAGGCATGGGAAAATGATTTTTTTTTGGGTGGTAAAAGATAGCGGCGAGTGGCATGTCCGCCGTGAGCAAGAAATGAAGTCAGAGGCATGTTTTGGTACCCGCGGTGATGCCGTCGCCTGGGCCTGCCGCGTTGCTCGGCGCAAAGCCCCAAGTCAAGTCGCCATACGCGATGAATCCGGCAATGTGATTGGTCGCTTCGATTTTCCCAAACATAAATTTTCGCCCGCCCCCTCGTAATCCCAGGCCGCAAGCTGTATGATCCAGGGCAATCTGTCCCGTAACCGCCTGGTTGAAAGACCCGCATCATGACCAACTTGATAAGTTGCTTGGCCCTGCATGAACAGTTAGAAACCGCCCCCCATCGGGTTAAATTGGTGGATGCCACCTGGTTTTTACCCAATGATGGTCGCAATGGCTTTGACGAATATCAAAAAGCCCATATTGCCGGGGCGGTGTTTTTCGACCTCGATCAAATTTGTGACCGCCAAACCGCCCTGCCCCATATGTTGCCTCGTGCCGAAGATTTTGCGGCGGAAATGCAGCGTTTGGGCATAGGGCATGACGACAAGATCGTTTGCTATGATGCCCATGGTTTAATGACGGCGGCGCGTTTATGGTGGATGCTGCGTGGTTTTGGCTATCGCCAGGCCTTGGTGCTGGATGGCGGCTTGCCGCAATGGCGTCGCCAGGGTTTTGCGGTGGTAAGCGGGGGTGAGTCCTTGCCGGGGTTAAAAACTGGGGCGGGAACGGGGGCGCAGCCCTTTGCTGCGGATTTGGTATGTTCGCGTGACCAGATCAAGCATATTTTGGATGATGGCCGCGCGGTACAATTAATCGATGCGCGCCCGCGTGACCGCTTTCTGGGCTTGGCGCCGGAGCCGCGGCCGGGATTGCGGCCTGGTCATATTCCTGGAGCCAAGAACCTTCCCTTTGGCGATATTTTGGCGGCGGATAAAACCGTGCTGCCGCTCAATTTGTTGCGGGAAAAATTTATTTTGGCGGGGATCGACCCGCGCCTGCCCGTCATTGCCTCGTGCGGGTCGGGGGTGACGGCCTGCGTCTTGGCGTTGGGTTTGTCCGAGCTGGGGAATCGCCAGGTGGCGGTTTATGATGGTTCCTGGGCCGAATGGGGCCAGGACGCGTCTTTGCCGGTGGCCACCGCGCCTTAAGGCCTGGGGCTGAGTGACTTAGGGTGGAGCTGGTAAGTCTATTAGACCCCCCCTTCCTGCTTAGGAAGGGGGGGAAACCGAAGCTTGGCGGCTTGCCGC
>JASGCR010000005.1 GCA_030054015.1 Candidatus Symbiobacter sp.
GCTTACGAGCCAAAGCTTTTCTTGGGGGGGTTGGTGTAATATTTTGATTCTATTACTATATTTTCAACATCACAACCCCCCCAAGTTTCACTAAGCTGCTTCGCAGCTAAGTGAAACTATCCCCCCCTTCTAAAGAAGGGGGGGTAAAACTAGACTTAATCAGACCTTCCTTAGGAAGGGGGGGGTCAGTACGACTTGTTCAGACCTTCCCACAGCATGGATCAGATGGCCGCACCGGAGATGTCGCTATGAATATGACCGCAAGCCAGTCCCGCGCCCATATTCTGATTGTCGATGACGATGTGCGTCTGGCCGAACTTATTGCCAATTATCTGGGGCGGCAAAATTTCTCGGCCAGCCTAGCCCATTCGGCACAAGAGGCCCGCCAAGCCTTGGGAGTCTATCGCTTTGATCTTTTGGTGATGGATGTCATGATGCCGGGCGAGTCCGGGTTGGATTTTGTCACCGCCTGGCGCCAGGAAAAGGCCGATAACACGCCCATTTTGTTGCTCACCGCCCTGGGCGAAAGCGGCGACCGCATTGCCGGCCTTGAGGCCGGAGCCGATGATTATCTGACCAAACCCTTTGAACCGCGGGAATTATTGCTGCGGATTGAGGCCATATTGCGCCGCCAGGCCATGCCGCCCCTGGCCCCAGAGGGCGGGCAAAAATTTATCAAACTCGGCGCGTTACAATTTGACCCGAACACCAAACGTTTATGGCACGACCAAACCGTCATTGCCCTGACCCACAGCGAAGCCGAGCTGTTGTCGATTCTTGCCCTTAATTTGGCGAAACCGGTGAGCCGCCAAACCATTTATGACGGCATCCATTGCGACGGTCAATTTATCCGCCCCCTTAGCCTGTCCGAAGAGCGGGCGATAGATGTCGCCATATCACGGCTGCGCCGCAAAATCGAAACCGATTCCAAACAGCCGGTTTTCCTGCAAACCGTGCATGGCAAAGGCTATGTTTTAATGCCAACCCATTAGTCCCAAATTTTGGCGGTACCGCCCACCGCCCTCACATTCAGGTGAAAGCTGCCTTGACTCCAGCCGCAACACAGGTTATAGCCAAAACAATCAATTTCGGCATGGAGTAAAAACGGTGAAAAGAACCTTTCAACCTAGTAAAATTGTCCGCAAACGGCGGCATGGATTTCGGGCACGTATGGCCACCGTCGGCGGTCGCCGCGTGATTGCGTCCCGCCGCGCCCAGGGACGTAAGCGTCTGTCGGCTTAGCAAGGGACTGGCCTCATGTCGGAGCATGTCCCATTGACCCGAACCCGTGCCGCAAAGCTTGCGGCGGGGGACAGAATCGGCCAAAAGCGATTGCCGCGCATGAAAAAACGTTCCGAGTTTCAACGCCTCACCGCGCAGGGAGCGAAACATTTTTCGCCCAGCCTGGTGATCCAGATCGCCCCCGCTTTGATGACCCCCGCTTTGGCGGTATCATCGGAATCTGACCTTTCCCCAGATGGCAGGGCATCCGCCCCAGGCCCGTCTTATCCGGTCGGAAAATTGGGACTGACCGCCAGCCGCAAAGTTGGCAATGCCGTCATGCGCAACCGCGCCAAACGGCGGTTGCGGGCGGCATCTGACCTGGTCATGAGCAACCCCTCCATGCGCCGCGATTGCGATGTGGTTTTGGTCGCCCGCACTGAAACCACATCGCGTCCCTGGCGGGATTTATTGGCCGATCTGGAATCGGGATTACGGAAATTACATGCCCTGGCTTAACCGCAAAATCGGGTCCTCCAGGCGGGTGAAGACCGCTCAATTTAGGGCCAGGCTTATAGTCAAGCGGGGTGGGATGGTGCTGCTTGATGGGGCCATTATGCTGTATCAGCTGAGTTTGTCGCCCTGGCTGGGGCCGGTCTGTCGCTATGAGCCAACTTGTTCCCATTATGCCCGCGCGGCTTTTCGCTTACATGGTTTTCGCAAAGGTGGTAAGATGGCACTGCGTCGGGTTTTAAGCTGTCGGCCTGGCGGGGGCTATGGTTTTGATCCCGTACCCATGCCCAGCGCGACATCGCCCGCAATGGCTGCCAAAAAAATTCCCCACCGGTTGGGCCAACCGGAATAATGCGCTGACATATTCTAACCGCGGTGGCGCGTTGCCGCCTTTAATGCGCTCTTTAATGCACTGGGAAAAATGGACAATCGTAATTTAATTCTTGCCATCGTGTTATCGGTCGTCATTGTGACCGGGTATCAGTTTTTTTGGCAAATTCCGCATCAAAAACAGCAATTGGCCGAAATGCAGGCAAGGCAAGCCCTTAACTCAGGTTCTGGCACCAATTCGGGTGTCGGTGCGGGCGCAAGTACCAGCCAAGGCCAGGTCAATCAAAATAGCGGCATCGTTCCGGCCCCCAACGCCACGCCCAAGGCCGGTGATACCGCCAATCCTGCGGCGACAGCGGCCAATCCCGCCCCCCCTCACGGTCAAATTCTCAGCCGCGACCAAGCCTTGGCCGCCTCGCCGCGCATTCGCATCGACACCCCCAAAATTTCCGGTTCGATTGCCCTTAAGGGCGGTCTGGTCGATGATGTGGTGCTTAAATCCTATCGTGAGACCGTGGCGAAGGACAGTGCGCAAATCGCCTTTCTCAGCCCCATTGGCACCCTGCATGAATATTACGCCGATTTTGGCTGGACCACCACCCAGGCCGGAGTTGATCTGCCCAACCGCGACACCATTTGGACCGCCGACAGCAATGCCGTGTTGCGGCCTGGCCTTAATGTTACCTTGACCTGGCAAAATAAAGACAAAATCATTTTCAAACGCACCTATGAAATTGACAGCGATTACATGATCACCGCGACCCAGGAAGTGGTCAATAATTCCAGTCAAAAAGTTGAACTTTATCCCTATGTTTTGGCCGCCCATCGGGACAAGCCGCAAACATTGGGTTATTTTATCCTGCATGAAGGATTTGTCGGTTGGCTTAATGACCGTTTGCGCGAACATAAATATACCGATCTTGAATCCGCCAATATTATGCCCGAAGACAGTAATGGCGGTTGGTTTGGTTTAACCGATAAATATTTTTTGCTGGCCTTGATCCCAACCAATAACGAAAATGTCAAAACGTCGTTTCGCCGCGACACTGTCAATAATGTCGATCATTACCAGATCGATTATTTGGGTTCCGTACGTTATGTGCCGCCCGGCGATCATCTTGCCGTTTCGACCCGCATTTTCGCCGGCGCCAAAGAGGTACGTTTGTTGCGCAAATATGAGCAAGAATTTGGCATTAATCGGTTTGATTACGCGGTCGATTGGGGTTGGTTCTTTTTCCTCACCCGTCCGTTTTTCCGCTTGCTTGACATGATTTTTGCCTGGGTTGGCAATTTTGGCATTGCCATTTTGATCATGACCGTCTTGCTCAAAATTTTGTTCTATCCTTTGGCCGGAAAGTCTTATGTGATGATGAACAAGATGAAACGTTTGACGCCACAAATCACGGCCTTGCGCGAGAAATATCCCGATGACAAAGTGCGCCTGAACCAAGAAATGATGGCCTTGTATAAAACCGAAAAGGTTAATCCGGTGTCGGGCTGCGTTCCCATGTTGTTGCAGATTCCGGTTTTCTTTTCTTTGTACAAAGTCTTGTTTGTCACCATTGAAATGCGCCATGCGCCTTTTTACGGCTGGATACATGATTTATCGGCCCCCGATCCGACCACGATTTTCAATTTGTTTGGTCTCATTAACTGGCAGCCGCCCAGCTTTTTGATGTTGGGGATTTGGCCGATCATTATGGGTGTCACGATGGTGGCGCAACAACGCATGAATCCGCCGCCCGCCGATCCCATGCAGGCCAAGATTTTCGCCTATATGCCCTATGTCTTCACCTTTATGTTGGCGAGTTTCCCGTCGGGATTGGTGATTTATTGGGCCTGGAACAATGCGCTTACCGTGTTGCAACAATATATGATCGGCAAACGTCATGGCCCTCCGGTGCCGCCGCCGAAAATGTCGCTGGGCAAATTTGGTGGCAAAAAATCTTCTGCTGCGCCCGCCAGCGATGCCGAAGCCAAGCCATGACCGAACCAATGGGTACGGCCGAGGGGGAGGATGATGCGGCGGCGCGGTTAGAAGAAGCGCGGCGGCTATTTGCATCAGAATGCGTGTTTTTTGCCGGCGTGGCCGAATTGTCGCGTATGCCGCCCTCCCGCGGATTGGAAATCGCCTTTGCCGGCCGGTCAAATGTCGGTAAATCGAGCCTGCTCAATGCCTTGACCGGTCACAATAAACTGGCGCGGGTGTCGAACAGCCCGGGCCGGACGCGGCAATTAAATTTCTTTGATCTGGGGGGCGGGCGTTTGACCCTGGTCGATATGCCGGGTTATGGCTATGCCGAGGCCTCCAAGGCCGAGATCAACCGCTGGCAAGGCATCATCCGCATGTATTTGCTGGGGCGGGTGACATTGCGGCGGGTGATGGTTTTGATCGATTCCCGCCACGGCATCAAAGAAAACGATGCCGACATGATGACCGGCCTGGACAAAGCCGCGGTCGGGTACCAGGTGGTATTGACCAAATGCGATAAAATTTCCGCCGTTGCTTTGGCTGAGGTAACGGAAAAAATCGCCGCCTTGTTGAAAAAACGCCCCGCCGCCCATCCCCATATTATCGCCACCAGTGCCGCGACCGGACTTAATATCCCCGAATTGAGGCGGGAGATTTTTCAGTTGATTCGGGAGTGAGGCAAATTTAATTACGGATCGATAAGTGTTTTTGCCAAAGAATTGAAAGGCTTCTTAAGCTTATTATTTTGGTCGGGCATGAGGTAATTATCAGTCAACCACAGAATTATTTCTGGCGTTTTGTTTAATCGGATTAAATCAGATAATGTACGAGCGAATGTTCGGCGTTTGCTCACCAAAATTGGTGCGTTTAAGTTTAAATAGGTTATCATATACTCGGCTTTATTTTTATTAACCCCATTACGCGCCTGAATGGTACCATCCAAAAGATATTCAAATAATCCGCATGTATTCGAGTCATGGGGAAATAGAAATAAGGCTTCATCCCATTTTTTTTGCGAATATTTACGATTATCCTTAATATCACCACAATGTGAGGTTTCGATCTCAGAAACACCATTGCACGACAAGGCGAGATTTTGATAGTTATAATGTTCTTTCACTTGGTTTTTTAATGCCGAGCGTGGTTTCATGTGATCAATATGGCAGTTTGCTGGGTTATCACCTGTGTGAAGGGTGATTATTTGCTCGCAATAACAACAAACCCCAAATTGTTCGTCGTGTAAATGTTTGGTAATTTTGCTGTGACATTCCGTACCGATAAAATCATCCCATTCTTTTGATTTATCAACGGAATCGAGGCATTCGGGTTGTGGCAGGCGATCAATCTGTCTCATTTTTTTAAGCCCTTAAGTTGGGCAATGCGCCAATCGGCCTGGATAAAAATGGGATCATCTGCGCCGAGCCAGTCTTCCAACTCAGTGCGCAATTTTTTGGCTTCGTCGCCCTCATGGTTTCGGTCTTCGATCAAACTAAAATAGCGAGAAATATGCTTACCCGTATCGATAGAGTCAGGAATTTGGTTGGCACCAAATATTTCCGTCAATATTCTTTGCGTATCCGCCCCATAGGTACCGATATTTTTTTCGAGTTTATGCGCTTGGTGATTTTCATCAAGGATAATAATGTTTTCTCGCCGCACCGTGGAAATGATCGCGGGGCTGTGGGTGGTGACAAAGATTTGGGTATTGGGAAAAGTGCGTTGCAAATCAGGCAAAACCCGCTGTTGCCATTTGGGATGCAAATGTAATTCGATTTCGTCAATAAGCAAAACGGCGGGGGCTTCGAGCGGATTGTCATAGCCAGGATAGGCCAACCCCAGCCGTCGCGCAAAATCCATAATGATAACCAACATATTGCGATAACCGTCGCTTAATTCTTCGATATTATAAACCGCATCATCTTCCATTTTTACTTTTAGGCGGGGCGGGGTACCGTCAAAAAACACTTTTTTCACGCCAGTTATGGTTTTGGCAATGGCTTGTCGCATCGCCTTTAATTCGGGCAATTCAAAATTATAATCATTTTTTTCTTTACCTTCACGTGCTTCCTGATTTTCGCGTTGAAAAAACCAGTCAAATAGATTTTGATAATGGTTTGCGGCATCAAAACTATTAACAAAAGCATCTTCGATTTCATAGTTTTTCTGATAAGCATCGAGTGAAACTAATGGATTACCTATTAGCCTTCTAGATGATTGATAATATGAAAAAATTAATAGTGTAATATTATTAATAATTCTCTTATCTTGTCCTTCAAGTAATTTAATTGAATCACGAGAATAACTAATAAATTGTCTATCACTTTGCTGAAAATCGACAAAATTTTCTAAATCGTCAATCCCTTTTCGACTTTTCAATCTAAATAATGCATTTGAGTATTTTCTAAATTGTGACTCGTTAAAAAGGATTTTGGTTTCAAATTTAACGTTTTTATCTTCTCCGATATAATCATCTCCATATATATTATAAAAATCTGAAATAATAGTCTTAATATAGAATTCTTTTTCATTATCGTTTTCTTTATTATTAATATCCGAAATAGAAAAATTATAATCATTTTTAGGATGTTTAGAAAGTAAAAATAATTCACCTCTTTCAATTGTTGCAGCCAACGCCGTTAAAAAAGACGACTTCCCCGACGCATTGGCCCCGACAATGACATTTAATTTGTCATTGAAATCGACGGTCAAATCCTTGAAACATCGGAAATTTTTGATATTTATTTGCTCGATTTTCATTTAGATGCCTTTTCACACAAACCAAAAAAATCCAACAAAAATTTGCGTCCTGCTCAGCCGCAGCTATCATCAAAGATTAATTTTATTGATGATGCAAAGTCAATCACTCTGACATCTGGCGAGAATCCGGCAATCGGTTGATTCCTGGATTATTGTTTGGATCAAAATCCACACGGGTTTACCAATGCGCCATCCGCTTCTAAAACGCCTGGTTTATTGCTTTTTCTCTTTACCCAAATTGGCATGATTAAAAAAATAATTAGCGACGATCACAAACAAACCCAAGACGGTTGCGGTGGTGGTGGTTAGCAACGCAATCAAAACCGAGTCGCTTAACCTGTCACCTTTTGGCTGGTATAGAGTAACCCACAATAAATGCGCAATAAACAATAAATATACAGAAACAAGCCAGTAAATCTTTTCCGCATATGATTTCCTTAATTCCCGGTTTTGTTTTTCATTATCGAATAACTCATTTCTTAATTTCATATCAGCTTGGTGGATTTGATCGCGTCTAAGTTCCTCATAACCATTCTGAGTCGTTGCTTCTAGGGGTATTGTTTCAGCCTTCTCAGCCAATTCTGAGCCGGATTCAGAATAATGCGCTTCCTCTTGTTTAAGGAAATTTATTAACGGTTGCAGATCGTTTAAATTATTGCTCATTTCGCATCACTCGGATGAACTATCGGCAAGTGATTTGAAATATTTACGAATCTTCTCATCTGGTATTAATTTATTGCGAATAATAACTTTTTGGCCACTCGGAAGGGTTCCGAGGGCATCATCCCAGGGCGACCCATCTGCATGTGTCATACGCGATAGCCTCATCGCATCCATATGACCATAATTATCCCAGATTGTTTTCAACAAGTTTCGTGTACGCTCATCTTTGGGGGGGGCTGACTCATTCTTATTATCGTCAAAAGCCTTTGACGTGACGGCTCCCTTGCCATATTGCTTAAATTGTTGATACAGATTGGGAACAACCGGGCCATAATCCCATGCTTCAAAATCTTCTTTAATTAGAGGTCGACCAAACAATCCCAAATGCCATCCATGCGCAAAATAGATCAATTTTTGCAATTTCATGGGCGTAATCGGGTCTTGCCGATCCGTATCATTGGCGGCTTTATCAAGGAAATAATTTGCGATAGACGCGGCGGGATAAGGGGGTTTGTCTTCCATATCGGAATCCTACATTAAACGGTACCATGGCCGCAACAGCAAATTTTTAATATTTAAGAATAAGAACAAGTTCAATTTACCTCGCCTGCGCCGACAAAACGCATAAAAACCAAGCGTTTTGTCAAAAAAACGGCGCGGAGTCGGGGGCGGGGGCGGTTTTTGCTGTTTGCGGCGGCAAATGAGGGGGCAAAGCAGCCCCCTCACACTCCTCCAATAAAGGGTTAAGGGTTTCACCCTTAACCCTCCCGATATTTAGATATGCGTATATGCGTATATACGCATATACCCCAAGCGTCCACGAAGCGGGCGGCAAAGTTTCGCGCGCTATCGTCACATCTATTTCACGCTCAGCCCGCGGCTGTTGGCGACAAGATCGGTTACCACCGCCGGGTCGGCCAGGGTGGACACATCGCCCAATTGATCTGCTTCGCCGGCTGCGATTTTGCGCAGAATCCGCCGCATGATCTTGCCGGATCGGGTTTTGGGCAGGCCGGGGGCCCATTGAATGTGATCGGGGGTGGCAATGGCGGAAATCTCCTTGCGCACCCAGGCGATCAATTCTGCCCGCAAAGCATCCGTTGCCTCCACCCCCATTTTTAATGTGACATAGGCGTAAATCCCTTGGCCTTTAATCTCGTGGGGGAAACCGACCACGGCGGCCTCGGCGACTTTGGCATGAGAGACCAGAGCCGATTCCACCTCGGCGGTACCCAAACGATGCCCGGCCACATTGATCACATCATCGACGCGGCCCGTGATCCAATAATAACCATCGGCGTCGCGGCGACAGCCATCGCCGGTGAAATATTTGCCCTTATAGGTCGTGAAATAGGTCTCGATAAAGCGGCCATGGTCGCCGTAAATGGTGCGGGCTTGGCCGGGCCAGGAATCGTCTAAACACAGATTCCCCTCACACGCGCCGGTTAATTCCTTGCCCTCGGCATCGACAATCGAGGGTTTCACGCCAAAAAACGGCACCGTCGCCGAGCCTGGCTTTAACGGATTGGCATATGGCATCGAGCCGATCAAGGTCGCGCCCGTCTCGGTCTGCCACCAAGTATCCACCACCGGGCAACGCGACTCCCCGACCACGCGGTAATACCACAGCCAGGCTTCGGGGTTAATCGGCTCGCCCACCGTACCCAGTATCCGCAAGGATTTGCGCGAGGTTTTGGTGACTTTCTCATCGCCCTCGCGCATTAAGGCGCGAATGGCGGTGGGGGCGGTATAGAATATCGTAACTTTATGTTTATCAACCACGTCCCAAAAGCGCGATGAACTCGGCCAGGTGGGAACGCCTTCAAACATGATTTCGGTCGCGCCATTGGCGAGCGGCCCATACACCACATAGGAATGACCCGTCACCCAGCCCACATCGGCGGTACACCAGAATATATCGCCTTCCTGGTAGTCAAACATGGTTTGATGGGTATAGGACGCATAGACCAAATAGCCGCCAGTGGTGTGCAGCAAGCCCTTGGGCTTGCCGGTCGAACCCGACGTATATAATATAAAAAGCGGGTCCTCGGCATTCATCTCGGCATAGGGGCATTCGGCGGGATGCTTGGCGCATTCTTCGTGGAACCAATGATCGCGGGTTTGAGTCCACAAGACGGTGCCGCCGGTGTGACGCACCACCAAGACATTTTTGACCGATGGGCATTGGGCGAGGGCGGCATCGACATTTTGTTTTAACGGTACTTTTTTGCCGCCGCGCCAGCCTTCATCGGCGGTGATGAGAAACACCGAATCGCAGTCTTTGATCCGCCCCACCAACGAATCGGGTGAGAATCCGCCAAACACCACCGAATGCACCGCGCCAATGCGGGCGCAGGCGAGCATGGCCATGGCCGCTTCGGGGATCATGGGCAGATAAATGGTGACGCGGTCGCCCTTGCGTACGCCCTTGGCTTTCATCACATTGGCGAGGCGACACACTTGTTCATAAAGTTCCCGATAGGTGATGATGCGGCTGTCATTCGGGTTATCGCCTTCCCAAATAATCGCGGTTTGGCTGCCGCGCGTGCTAAGATGGCGGTCAAGGCAGTTATAAGCGACATTGAGCGAGCCATCGGCAAACCAATTAATTTTGACCTGACCGGTAAAATCGGTTTCTTTCACCCGCGTAAAGGGGTTAATCCAATCAAGCCGCATCGCCTGTTCGCCCCAAAATTTTTGCGGGTCATTGATCGAATTTTGATACAAAGTTTGATAAATTGTTTGGGTAATATGCGCCGTGCTGGGCGGGGTGTCGGAAAATTGGCGGATAACATCACTCATGATTTTGTCTCCTCGTTACATATTCTTCGTTTTTGGTTATATCTGTTCCCCAGGTCACATGACGCGCCAAGCTATGGTCTTTGGGTCGGGGGTCAGACTCTCGAATCGGGATCAAGGCAAGCAACATCTCTCACCTTTAACTCTATTCGACATGGTTACGATTGCAAGCGAGAAATAATGTCAGGTCAATGTTTTTTTTACCATGGTCGCTGCGACCAATTGTTGCAGCAGCCCAGTCGGACTGATTTTCCGAGCCAATGCTTGCGTTTTGGGCAGAGCGTAGGGTCGCCCGTTTTCGCCCTGGTACGCTCCCTGGTGCGTCCCCAGATACGCTTCCTGGTACGTCCCCTGGGGCTGGCGGTGGGGATTGGGCTAATCGGGTTGGTTGGATTGGCTGGGTTGGTCGGGTCGGCTGGCAGGGTTGAGGCCTCAACGCTCAGCAGCACCGCCGAGGCGGTGATGCCAGCCTCGGCCGTGATACCGGCTTCGGCGATACACCGCCTGATCGATCCCGCCAAACCGAGCAACCTGACCAAAGCCGAAATCCAAGCCTTGATCAAAACCCTGGACGATCCGGCCAAACGCTTGGAATTTATTAGCCAGTTGCAAACCATCACCAATTTTGAAAAAAAAGCCGAATCCAAAGAAATGGCGGCGATCCCTGGCCTGGCCTTGGCCGTCTCATCATCGGTGATCGATGCGGCGGTTGAATTTGCCCAGGACCTGCGCGATGTCGGTCATGAAATCTGGAATTTCCAGGAAAATTGGCCGCGTTATCAAAATTATTTGCTGCAATATAGCCTTGATGACGACATCGCCCCCCTCATTCATCAGCGTTTGGGCTATTTGGCCGCCATGTTTGGCGTGGGCTTGGCGGTGGGGCGGTTGTTTCGCTCGGTCGCGGCTTTTCCCTTTGGGCGATGGATGCGGCGAATTTGGGCCAGAACGCGAAAGATTGTGGTGGCGGAGCCGCAATTTATGGCCAAAATCTCCATCTTGCCGTCGCTGCGCGAGGAAGTGTTTTCAGCCCTTGGCTTTGTCCTTGGTTATGCCGGGACGGCCCTGTTCTTGGATTTTGACCGGGCCTTACATGCCGCCTCGATTGCCCTGTTTGGAGCAGCCATGGCGGTGCGCGGCGCGCTCATCCTTATGCAAAGCATCTTATCGCCCGAAATTTCTCACAATTTTTTAAGCATCAGGCTTAGCCCGCGCCGCGTTTACGCCCTTAATCGCTGGCTGCACCAGGTCATTGCCTTGGTGATTTATGGGGTGTTGGGCCTTGGCGTGTTGCGGTTAATCGAATTGCCCGCCATTTTGCGGGTTTTGGCCATCCATTTGATCGGTTTGCTGTTGTTGCTATTGGCCTATCGCGCTTTGTGGCAGTTGCGCCATTTTGGTCGGCGTCCCCATCGCCGACTCATGACCGGTTTGGGTGCCAGGGGCGAAGATAGCCCTGGTAAAGACAGTTCTGGTAAACCCTGGGCCAATCTATCCATTTTTAATCCCAATACCGAGCCAACCCGGCCCGCGCCCATCACATCCTCCCCGCTATCCCCAACCGCCCCCCAATCTGTGGCAACAAAAGTACAAGGCGAAAATGCCTCTGCCTCTGCCGCCGCTGCCGCCGCCCCCGAAGATGAGGATGACGATCATACCGTCTTTTCCCGGGCTTATCATCGTTTGCAGCAAATCTGGTGGTTGGTGGCGGGATTTTATTTGACCATCGTCTATTTGGGTTGGGTGTTTGAATTTCATGGGGCCTTGATCGCCTTTTTGGAACAAAGCGGCATCACTTTATTGATCGCTTGGGGATCGCATTGGCTGTTGCGCGGGGTGGAATATTATTTTGGCGGGCGGGGGGTTTTGGCGGTTCTGCCCCTGTCCAAAAAATTTGGGTTTTTGCGGCGGTTGCAATGGTACCTTCCGATCATCCGCCTGGGATTACGTTGGTTTCTGCTGGGGAGTTGTTTGGTCTTTCTGCTCGAAGAATGGCGCGTCCCGGTCTTGGCCTGGCTGTTTTCAGGCACGCGTTGGGTGGTGATGTGGCAGATTATTTCGATTATTCTCATCGTGATGGGGACGATTTTGCTGTGGGAGCTTATTTCGGCCTGGATCGAACATGCTTTGCGCGAGCATGAGCGAAAAATTGCCCGCGGCGAGTCACCCAAACGCGCCCGCACTTTATTGCCGATTTTGCGCAATGCCTTGTTGGTCGCCTTGGCTATTAGCGGCGGCATCTTTGTGTTGGGGCAATTGGGGGTGCATTCCAACACGATTTTGGCCGGGGCTGGGTTTATCTCGATCGGTTTGGGGTTTGGGGCGCAAACCATCATCCGCGACATCATCACCGGCTTGTTCATTGTCATGGAAGACACCATCAATATCGGTGATTTGATCATGACCGATAACGTCAAAGGCACGGTCGAGGCCATGACTTTGCGCAATATTTGCCTGCGCGACAAAGATGGGGCCTTGCACACCATTCCGTTTAATCGGGTGGCCGCCGTCGCCAATTTTTCGCGCGATTATTCCATTTATCGGGTGACGATCAATGTGTCATTGCACAATGATGCCCAGAAAATTTTTGACATCATGACGTCAATCGACCGCGAATTGCGGGCAACCCCGCCCTTTGACACGATGATTTTAGAGCCGATGATCATTGAAGGAGTCGAAAATTTCACCGAACATGGGGTGGTGATTGCGGGCGCGCAAAAAACCCTGGCGACACAACAATATGATGTGTATCGCGCCTTTCACTTCCGTTTAATGAAGGCGTTCTCGGATCATCACATCAACCTGCCCGAACAGCATGTGGTGGTAAAGGGGGGGTGAGAGCTGGTAAGGAATATTTTTCAATACCCACTCTCGGTTTGCACAATATTTGTTTGCGAAGAAAGGTTTTCGTGTTCGGGCTGGATATTAATTGTAAATATTTCACCACTGTGGTTTCTAATTAATTTACACGTATTTTTGGATAATTGAAAATAAATTAAAATCGCATGGTGGATTGACAAGACAATGTCTTGTAATTCTTGATCTTCTTCTAGTTTTATAATATTAAGGCCTTTTTCTTGACATACATCCATCGCAATATGTCGAGAATGGGTGCTGGTTTGATTATGGTCGCTAAAATAACTCACAATAGTTTCAGCAATTTTGTCCTTATTTTCGTTGCGGTAAAGCATATTTTCTTTTAACCATACAGCAACCATTTTGCGTGACCAATCAATGGCTTGAGCACATTCGTTAATAAACGAAGGATGATAACGAGAAATGATCTGTTGCCATAATAGAATACTTACAGGATTTGCCTGTATTGATGCTACGGCCATTTCAAATTCATCAAGTACGCCTTCGGCAGGGACGCCGCCAATTTGCGGATCGATTGGGCCTAAACTTGACTGCTTACCCATAATGATCGATTTTGCCGCACAAGCAATCATCGTTCCCGCCGATAATGCCAATTGGGGTACGATAACTCGAATGTCCTTATCGAACATTTTCCAGAGATATTTAACGATTGCTTCGGTCGCCGCAATTTCACCGCCTGGCGTATGTAATATTAAATCGAGGCCAAGTTTGCGGTCTAACTTATGAATATTAGCCATGAAACCGTTCATGTCCATATCATCAATCGATAATCCTGTAACAGTGCCTGGCATCGCCAAAAAATTTGAATAATACGCAATCACGTTGCGATTTGTTTTGGCGTGCAATCTACGTACATAGTCACCAACTACCGGCGAAGCAAAGCCTTCACTTACAGGCGGCGCACCAGCAGATCGAACGATTTTCTCGTAAATTTCCCGTCTCGATGGCATTTTTTATTTTCCGCTTTGTGAGTGAATCGTCAGGCGAATATTCGGATCAACGAGAGTAAAGCGCTGAAAACGCCGTTGCGGCAAAGTACGGGGAATAGCGACAGGCGCAACCGAATATTGCATAATCTTTTGCAAATCCACCTCACGCTGTTCTTGTGTCGCGCCACGCCCGTTTGCACGGTCGGCCTTTACCTTCTGCCAGGCGACCATTAGGATGTTTTGGTTTGATTGTAGGGCTTTTTCGGGCATTTTCTCACTCCTGAACTACAAAATAATTGGCATAGTGCCATCGAGATTTCCATTGCGCGTATTTAAATTTAGACACACGACCAAATCATAGACAGCATCCCAAACCACCGAATTTTTTAGATTTTAGCATATTTTTATAGATTCGTCTAGAAAAAATCTGTTTATTGCTTGCCAAATCAGAAAAAATCGAACACCGCACGGGCGATCCGAAGCCGAGTCAGGGCGGCAAAACCGAAACGATACAAATACAAACCCCTCCCACTCCGCGAAAGAAGTATTGCTCACAATTTGGCAACGCAAGCGATGGAAAAAACTGCCCGCTATCGCCGTGCGGTCGCTCACCCCGTGGGTGCGGTCACCCCGTGGGTGAGGTCAGGCCGTGGGTGAGGTTTGGATTAGGGTGCCATGTCCAACGGGCGTAAAAAGTTCCAACAGCAAAGCATGAGGCACCCGCCCATCCAAAATGACCGAGGCTTTGACGCCATTTTGCACCGCGTCGATACAGGTTTCGACTTTGGGGATCATGCCGCCGGTAATAGTGCCATCGGCGATCAATTCATTGGCTTCGGCCACGGATAAATGCGGAATGAAATTTTTCTCGTTATCCAACACCCCCACCACATCGGTGAGCATGAGCAACCGCTCGGCCTTAAGGCAGGCGGCAATCGCCCCGGCTGACGTGTCGGCATTGATGTTATAGGTGTTATAGGTCTCGCCCTCGATGCGAAACCCGACCGGCGCGATCACCGGAATAAACGGGCTGTCCAACAAGGCGTGCAAAATCGCGGGATCAATCCGTTCCGGCTCGCCGACATAGCCCATCTCGGCGCGGTGTTTTTCGACCGGTTTGGCGCGGATGAGGCCGGCATCTTTGCCCGACAAGCCAATCGCTTTGCCGCCCATTTGTTCGATCCAGCCCACCAATTGTTTGTTCACCGCGCCTGACAACACCATTTCGACAATTTCCATGGTTGGCGGATCGGTGACGCGCAGCCCATCGATAAAATTCGATTTTATCCCCACCCGTTCCAACATTTTACCAATTTGCGGGCCGCCGCCATGGACAATGATCGGGCGCAATCCCACCTGTTTCAACAGCACGACATCTTGGGCAAAATGTCGCGCCTGGTGTTCTTGTCCCATCGCATGGCCGCCATATTTTATGACGATGATTTTGCCGGCGAATTTACGCGCAAAATGCAAGGAATCCGAGAGAATATCAAGTTTATCAGCCCAAACTTGTTGTGCGGCCAGATGGGATGCGGTCGATTCAGTGACCAATTTTTTGGCAGGGTCGGCAAGATTGGGTTTGATCTCGGTCATTGAGTTTTTCCTCGCTAACTTCTAGTTTGGACGGAATTTCGCGCCTGGTTGGATTAAAACAGACAAGTATGATAGAGCTTGGGCCAGGTTCTATCATAATTGCCGCTTTCACTTCAAACATTCCGCAACCCCGCAAAGTACCCCCGCTCATGTCCCCCAGCGATGCGCATCCTCCCGCCGAGCCAAATCCACTCAATTTGCCCAATTTGTCCAATTTGCCCGCCCATCCCCTGGTCGGCAGCGCGTTTGCCACACGCTGCGCCGCCTGGTTTGCACTGTTGCGCGACCAGATTTGCGCCGAATTTGAGCGGTTAGAGGATGAGTGTCCGCTTGCCCTGGCCGCCGGCATGGAAGCCGGCCGGTTTGAACGCAAGGCCTGGCAACGCCAAGATATCGCCGATGCGGGCGATGGCAACCTAGATAAAGGCGGCGGCATCATGGCGGTGATGCGCGGCGGTCGCGTGTTTGACAAGGTCGGCGTCAATATCTCAACTGTTTACGGGCAATTTTCCGCAAATTTCGCCGCCCAAATCCCCGGTGCCGACCATGATCCGCGCTTTTACGCCAGTGGCATTTCCTTGGTCGCCCATCCGCGCTCGCCCAAATTGCCGATTGCCCATATGAACACCCGCCTGGTCGCCACCTCGAAACAATGGTTTGGCGGTGGCGGCGACCTCACCCCGATTTTCGTCATTGACCGCGACCGCGATGATTTTCACGCAGCGTTTCGCGCCGCTTGTGATGCTCACAATCCCGAATATTATGCCAAATATAAAACCTGGTGCGACGAGTATTTTTTCATCAAACATCGCGGCGAAGCCCGCGGCGTCGGCGGCATTTTTTACGATTATTTGAACAGCGGCGATATCGAACGCGATTTCGCCTTTACCCAAGATGTCGGTCGCTGTTTCGCCGAGATTTATCCCGCCATATTGCGCCGCCATTTGCACGAAGCCTGGGACGATTCCGACATCGAACGCCAACGCATCAAACGTGGCCGCTATGTCGAATTTAACCTGATTTATGATCGCGGCACCGTGTTTGGCTTGAAAACCGGCGGCAATATCGAGGCGATTCTTATGTCCCTCCCCCCCCTTGCCGCCTGGCCCTAGCGGGTGCGACCCGCAGCGATCCGTTTTTTCCCATCGCTTTCGTTACCCCATTGTGACCAATGATTCTTTCGCGGGGGAGTTTCAGTTTTTTCGCTTAGAGGCCGATCCAAAATTATAATAGGTTGAGTAATAGCGTCTTCACCCGCCGCTTGCGTTAGCAAGCGTGTCGGGTGATCCAGCTTTGACGCGCGTTGGCGCGTCAAAAATTGATATTATTGCTCGAAATAGACATTTCGAGCTGCTGGATACCCCGCACCGTCCGCATAAATGCGGCGGCGGGAGCCTGTCCCCCGCCAATGTCGTAAGACATTGGACGGGGGATAATGGCGCTCTTTAGTCAGCGCGGCGAGGAAGGCCTGAATAATTTGCGCAATTGAGGGGTGGTAAGATTTTTTCATTCGCTTTTGCGGCAAATTTATGTTATACATACATCATGCGATTTGATAAAGAGGAGGGTGGCAATTATGGCCCCGTTGGATAATGCTCTGTCACAGTCCGAGATTTTTGTCGAATATGAGGGGTTTGAGGGCGACAGCGAAGGTCGTTATACCCCCGAATATTCCGCCGAACTCGCTGCTTCGGTTGCGGCGTATGAGGCGGATAAAAAACGCGGAATCTCGCGCGGAACCCCTTTAGCACAGGTTATCAAAGAACTTGGCCTGGACAATAATAATTGAACCGCTTGCCAAAGCCAAACTTGGCAAATTAGACAATGCGGTCAGCAAACGCATTGTAAATTTTTTGCACGAGCGGGTTGCTACCCACCCCGATCCCATCAAATTAACCGAGCCATTAAAGGGCAATCTATCCGGATATCGTCGCTTCAGGGTCGGCGATTACCGCTTAAAGGCCGATTTTAACAAAGACGAATTAACCATTAACATCACGCGCATTGATCACCGCCGCGATATGTATGTTAAGGTAAAATTGCCTTAACCTTAACCGTGGGAATTACGCGTTGATGATCCACTGCGTCATCCTTGTTAGAAATCCAAGGATGGGCTATGATCCATCTCGGAAAAATCGTTTTACCAAAACGGCCCTGCGCCAAATCAATCCGCTTGGGTTACCCACATGAAATTGCCCGATTTTGTCAAAACCCATCGTCAAGAAATTCTTGACCTGCTCACGCGCTATCCCACCCTCTCCAATCCACGCATTTGGGGCGCGATGTTGAGCGACCAAGAACGCCCCGAACCCTGGTTCGAAATGGTCGTCGATACAAAACCAAATACCTCTTGGCGGGAAATTGGCGGGTTGCAATATGAGTTGGAAAAATTGCTAAAGGTTGAGGTCTATTTGCGCACTGATCGGATGATGGGTAATCCGAATCAGGGTGTCATGGCTCATGCCCAACCATTATGAAGCAAATTGGTCAATTTTCCCTCGCGGATTGCTTGGAATTTATGCAAAATTCTAGTAAGGATATTCGTGGTTATTTAGGGGGTTGCAACCGCGAACAATTTGGCCGCGAGCAAAGCCAATTATTGCTGGTGGCGATGTGCTTTATTATCCTTGGTGAAGCAACAAGGTATATCCAGAGTAATTATCGCCCCTTTGCCGATTCTTACCCGCAAATTCCCTGGCTCGAATTGGTTGGCTTGCGCAATTTCACCGCTCATGCGTGTTATCGTATTGATATAGATGGACTTTGGGATGCAATAGAAGAATATTTGCCGGAATTGGAGCAAATTCTGCCAAATATGATGCGGGCGGCGGAACAATGGCCTGAAATTTAATCTGTGATAAAGAGTGACCCCCAAAAAATGAACGAAAAAACATTCCCCTCAATTAAGGATTTACATCCCAAAGCCTGGCCGTTTGAAGAAGCGCAAAAAATCATTGCCCGCTTGGCCAAACAGCCCAATCCCAAAAACTACGTGTTGTTTGAAACCGGCTATGGCCCGTCGGGGCTGCCGCATATTGGCACATTTGGCGAAGTGGTGCGGACAACGATGGTGCGCCAGGCCTTTATGCGCCTGTCTGACCAACCGACGCGGTTGTTTGCGTTTTCCGATGACATGGATGGGTTGCGCAAAATCCCCGACAATATTCCCAATCCCGACATGATCCGTCCGTTTTTGGGGCAGCCTTTGACCAAAATTCCCGATCCATTTGGTACCCATGAAAGTTTTGGCCACCATAATAATGCGCGATTGCGGGCATTTTTGGATGGGTTTGGTTTTGAATATGAATTTCAATCTTCGAGTGATTGGTATCGTTCGGGAAAATTCAACGATGCGTTGCGGCGCGTCTTGCGCCACCACGATGCGATTTGCGACATTATGCTGCCCAGTTTGGGGCCGGAGCGCCGCGCAACCTATTCGCCTTTACTCCCAATTTGTCCCCGCACCGGTCGGGTCTTGCAAGTCGCCCTGGTCGCCAAGGACGAAGTCGCCGCAACCATCAGCTATCGTGATCCCGACACCGCCAAATTGGTCGAAGTCTCGATTTTGGATGGCCATGTCAAATGCCAGTGGAAAGCCGATTGGGCCATGCGCTGGTATGCGCTGTCGGTTGATTACGAAATGTCGGGCAAGGATTTGATCCCGACCGTCGCCCTCAGCAGCAAAATCGTGCAGATATTGGGCGGAATGCCGCCAGACGGCTTTTCCTATGAATTATTTCTCGACGAAAACGGGCAAAAAATTTCCAAAAGCCGCGGCAATGGCTTGACGGTCGATGAATGGCTGCGTTATGCCCCGCCGGAAAGCCTGGCCCTTTATATGTATCAACAACCGCGGCGGGCAAAGAAACTTTATTTCGATGTGATCCCCAAAGCGACCGACGAATATTTGACCTTCCTTGAAAAATACCCGTCCCAAAGCCCCGCCGACCAGGTCGAAAATCCGGCCTGGCATATTCATAATGGTCAGCCGCCGACCGCATCTTCGCCTTTGTCCTTTGCCATTTTGCTCAATCTGGCCAGCGTCGTTCATGCCGAGGATGGGGCGGTTTTATGGGGGTTCATCAGCCGTTATCGCCCTGGGGTCACGGCGGCTAATGCGCCGATCTTGGCGCGTTTGGTTGATTTCGCCCTGGTCTATTACCGCGATTTTATTGCGCCGCACAAAAAATACCGTCCCGCCAACGATGCGGAACGGGCGGCGTTGCAGGATTTAGCCGCCAGGCTGGCGACACTTGATGCCGCCGCGCGGGTTGATGCCGATCTTTTGCAAAATTTGGTGTTTGCGGTCGGCAAAGATCACGGTTTTGCCGAATTGCGGGAATGGTTCAAAGCCTTGTACGAAATCTTATTGGGGCAAGAGCAGGGGCCACGCATGGGGTCCTTTATCGCCCTGTTCGGGGTCGACGAGACCCGCCGTTTAATTGCGGAAAAAACCGCCGATGCGGTGCCGTAAGGGGTTTTTCGGGGGGATTATGCCGCTTGTTTATCGCCATAACAGCGATACACGGCCAGGCTGCCCGATTGCAGGGCCTTGGCTTTGGCTCCCATCCGTTCGACTTCGCGCATCACCATCGGGTGCAACGCCGGGGGGATTTCCGCCTGCCTTAATCGCATGGGCAAAGCCGAAAACGCCGCCGCAATCTGGTGGGTATATTCTTCCGTCACATCCTCAACCAAAGCCAGCTTAAACCCCGCATCCACCAATTGATTGGTCATGTCGGTCAAACGCATGGGTGGCGTTCGATTGGCTTCTAATTGATACCAGCCTTCCAGCAAGTGGGTTGAAACGCGGTTGGCTTGGTGGTCGGAACGCAAGACCGTTTCCAGGAAAAGACAACGACTCCTGGGCCGCAGCGTCCGCTGCAAAGCCGCAAGAAATTCGGCTTGGTTGATTGAGCCAGAAATCTGTTCGCGGCATAAGGCCCCATCATAAGATTCCGGCATCAATTTCAGATGCTCCGGGTCAAATGACGAGACCGTGACATTTTGGCCGGGGTCGGAAATGCGGAATCGCTCGCGGGCCTCAAAGGCGAGGGCCTGGTCGGACTCCATCGCCCGCACCAGGCACCCCCAATGGCTGGCAATCTCATGACTTATGGCACCAAGGCCACAGCCAAAATCGAGCATAATTTTACCGCGGTAAAGCCCCAAAGGTTGCAACCATTCCCGCGCTAACCCCTGTGGTTCTGGCCCTAAAAGACCCACGCCCCAAATATGTTCGGCGGCTTCGATGCGGTTGGGTGTCCAACTCAGTTCGGGTTTTGGACGGGTTGGGGCGGAGGGGGCCATGCCAGCCCTGGCGGCACCAGGTGGTGCCCAAATTTCCATTTGAATCCGCCATTGCATCGCCAGCCAAGCTTGAATCCGGTCCAATTTTCCACCCAGCGACTTCCCCAGTGATGCCAATTCAATATGTTCAAAGTCCAACATACTGTAATTTTGCGGGGCTGAATTTTGCGGGCCTGCTTGGATTTGCTTTTTGGTTTTGCTGTCATATCGGGCCATTTTCGCCACCATCCCGCTATCTATCTGGTTCATGCTCAGAGTGATATGTTAGCGCGACAGACGAAAAAAAGCAAAAGCGATAAAAAGTACGGGCGTCATTACCCACCGCTTACCACCCCTCAATACCTAAGAGGAAGAGCGTCACTTAAAAGCAAGAGCGTCAAAAAGAGAGCGTCATTACCCGCCGGACTGCAAGCGGATTGCCGCTTGCAGTCCGAGTCGGGTA
>JASGCR010000194.1 GCA_030054015.1 Candidatus Symbiobacter sp.
CTTCGCAACTAAGCTCGACTATCCTCCCCTCCCTACGGGAAGGGGAGGTCATAAGTGTTTCTCGACCCCAACACGGCTCTATCATAAGGTGATAAATCCCCATGACCTTATGCGTTTTTATACTTAAATGAAAGAGCGACGGCTTGCAAGGCGCGTTGATGACGGGCACCCGCCTTGGGCGGCGGAATATCGCCTGGGCCAATCCCCAGCAAACGCACGGGGTCGCCATCAATCGGGACACTCGGTTTGCCCACCGGAATGGCTTTGGCCAGGGCATCAACCAATTGATCCATCAGCCCCGATGACATGGCACGCGGCCTCTCAAAATTGGACGCGGCGGCATTGGCGGGAAGTTTCGCGCTGGGCAGGGCCACCGCCGCCGGTGTGCGGGCGGCTTGGTTTTGCGTCATCTGCTCACGCGTCACCTGCTCACGCGCGGCTTGGTCGCGGGCGGCCTGCTCATCCATCACCGATTTAATCTCGCGGTCGAGGGCGTGCATGAGTATCCCGCCCAAAAACGGCTGTACCAAGGCCCGCAACAACATATCATCGCGGGCGCACATCAAGGCCAGATGCCGCATGGATGCTTGTTTGTCGCCCTTGCCTTCGGCGAGGGCAAGGCGTACGTGCTGCGAAATTTTTTCTGCATTCATCATCTCGTTCCCTTTGCCACTCTGACATGGTGCTATGTTAGTTATTTCCGTCGCCTTTATCAAGTTTATCGAACAAGTTGGTCGGGGTTCACCCGCACCAGGGCAAAATTGCGTTTGCCGCGTCCCAAAATGGCGATGTGCTTGTGCAATAAATCGCGGGCGGCCAGGGGACGATCCTGGTCGAGTTTGACCTGGTTGAGCGTCACCGCGCCCTGTTCGATCTGGCGACGCGCCTCGGATTTCGAGGTCACCAACCCGCAATCTTGGAGAATTTGCGACAACGGGACGCGATCCAATTGCGCCCAAGCCAGCTCGCATGACGGCACATCGGCAAACATGTCGCGCAAGCGGTTCAGTTCCAGTTCGGCAATTTTCCCCTGGAACAAACACGCCGCCGCCGCTTCTACCGCCAGCCGCTCGGCCTGTCCATGCACCCAATCGGTGACGATGGCGGCCAGGGCTTTTTGCGCGGTACGGTTGCTGTCGCCGCCTTGTTCCTTTATGGGGCGCACCAATTCGGCGATCTCTTCGGCGGATAAAAAGGTAAATCGGTTGAGCAGCATCTCGGCATCGCTGTCGGCGGCATTGATCCAAAATTGGTAAAAGGCCCAGGCCGTGGTTTGCGCCGGATCAACAAACACCGCCCCTTTTTCGGTTTTGCCGAATTTTTGTCCCTTGCCATCAACCAGCAAGGGGCAGGTCAGTCCATAGGCCTTGCCGCCCGTGACGCGGCGGATAAGATCGGTGCCGCCGACAATATTGCCCCATTGGTCGCTGCCGCCCAGTTGCAAATTACAGCCATCACGCTCATAAAGTTCCAGAAAATCGCGGGCTTGCAGCAAGGCATAAGAAAATTCGGTAAAAGAAATCCCCTCGCCCTCGCGCTCGATCCGCAATTTCACCGAATCCTTTTGGATCATGGCATTGACCGAAAAATGCTTGCCGGTGTCGCGCAAAAATTCAATCAGCGATAATTTGCCCAGCCAATCATAATTGTCCCGAAAAATAGGGGCCGCGCCGCCATCGCTGGTAAAAAGCCGGTGCAATTGCCCGCGAATCTTCGCCCCATTTTCGTGGATGGCGGCAATGTCTTGCAAATTGCGTTCGGCGGATTTGCCGGAGGGGTCGCCAATCGGCGCGGTGCCGCCGCCCACCAAAGCGATCACACGGTGCCCGCCTTGTTGCAGCCAGCGCATCAGCATAATCGCCGATAAATGCCCGATATGCAGCGACGATGCGGTGGGATCATAGCCCACATAAAGGGTAAGCCCGCCTTGATCAATCAAAGCGGGCAAAGCCCCATCGGTGACTTGGTGGATAAATCCGCGCTGCTCCAGCGTCTTAAACAGCGATTTTTCTGCCATTTCTCCCTACCTTAACCTGTCCCAAAGGGTGCCAGTCTAGCCTTTGACCCTTTGGGATACAAGCCCCGCCACCAGGGAGCGCACATTATTCATCTCCAGCCGGCTTTATCGGCAATGCGGGCTGCCAGGGTCATATTAAGGCTATAGGCATCAAGCTTGAGCGTGGCGGCTTTGAATTTGCCCCAATTTTGCAGGGTCAGGGGGGGAAGAACCGCATTATTCACCGGATAGAGCCAGAGCGTTTCGGTTAAATCGCTTTGGCCTTCAAGATTCGCCAAATATTCCAATAAGATTTGGGCCTCGGCGCGGTGCGGGGCAAAGCGGGCAATGCCAGCACCCAACAGATTGACCTGGGTACCGCGGTCTTTCTGATTGGGGAAAAACACGCCGATTTTACTGCCAATATCCTTATCTTCCGGCGCATCCGAAGCCAAGGCCTTGGCCAGCGCATCGGTGGGAACCAAAGCCACATCGCCGATACCGTTGGCCACCGCGCGAATTTGCTCCGCATCATCGCCGAGCGGCGGGCGGGCAAAATTACGTACCAGGCCACTCGCCCATTTCTCGGTTTTGCTCGGCCCATCCGCCGCCAGCACCGAGGTAATCAGGGCCAAAACCGACGAATTGGTGGCCGATCCGACCAAAATCCGTCCCTTAAATTTGGGGTCGCTTAGGGCTTCATAGCTGCTGAGATGGCGGGATTCGACCGTGTTTTGGTTGTAAACCATCACGTAAGCCCGTTCACCCAACCCATACCACAGCCCCTTGGCGGAACGAAGATGGGCGGGTACAATCGCATTTAACGGCGTACTCGCGGTGGGTTGGAACAGATTTTCGCGGGCGGCCTCGGATAATTGCTCCGCCGATTCAGCGACCAACAAATCGGCCGCGCTCATTTGCCCCGTCTTGCGCAATCTTTGGCGTAATTGGTCGAATTCGCCGTTGACGATATTGATTTTTATGCCGGTTTTTTGGGTAAAATCTTGCCAAATCTTCGCCGTGTCGGTGCCAAGCTCTGGGCTTGAGGTGTAAATTGTGACCTCGCGTTCAGCGAGGATGTCGCTGGGTGCGGCGGTCATTTCTTCGGCCTGGGCCGATAAGGCGGCCATGGCGATGCCCATCCCCACCAGGCAGGCCCCGACCCACATACGGGTCATTTGCTTTGGCTGTTTGATCCGGTTGGGTCGGGTGGTGGGCTTGGGACTTGCCGCCAGGTTGGGCGGGCTTGGGGTGTGAGTGGGTGTTGGGGTCATGGTCATATCCTCTTGGTTTTTTGACATAATCTTTGCCAGAAAAAAATATTAATTTTTACGAGAAGGCGGGGTTAGGGGGTTAGGGAAGGCCTGAATAAGTCCTAAAAAAGGAGCGTCATTACCCGCAGATTTTTGCCGCAAAGCGGCATAAATCTGTCGGGTAATCCCCCAGGGGCATTGTTCCCCAAAATTCCTGGGGGATTACCCGACTCACATTATCCGTATACGGATAATGTGGCGGGTAATGACGCTCCATTTTTAGGACTTAATCCGACCTTCCTCAATCTTGGTTAAGCAGATGGGCAGGGTTAAGGAAATAATCAAGCGCAAAGCCACGCCTGGGCAAGGGTTTTTGTATAAGACTTAAGCCATAGTCAAAAGCATGAACAAATTTCATTGACAGATATGCAACCGTGAATTATGAATATGTATGGTCTTTTTGACTGCATTATGACTTATTGCCGGAGAGTTTTATGAAACATACATCTGCATTGATCGGTCTCAGCCTGATGGCCGCGCTCATGCTCCCGACCCCGCCGTTACGGGCGGCGGAGCCGGGGCTTGCGCCACTCGCCGCCGATGCCGCAAAAGAACCAGAAGCTCAGAACATCACATTGTTGCCACACCAAACCATCAATGATTACGGCCATCCCTTTATGGTCGGGGCGATGGTGAGTCCGCTGGGGGTGGGCGGAGAATTTCAGTATGGTTTGCCCTTTGGCGGCTGGGCTTTTAACCATTTTGCCGTGCGTGGGGGCTTTAATTACCTTGGGTTTAATCTGAAACAAAGTTTAGGAACTGGCAATAATTTGAGTTTAAGTTTTTCCTTGTCGACGCCGGAATTGTTGATTGATCTGTATCCCTCGGCATCGTCGGGGTTCCATTTTACGGTGGGGATGATGTTTCCGCTGGGGGGTGCCAACACAATATTTTCGAGCGATGGCATTACCTTGCGCGGCAATAAATATGCCAACATCAATGCGAACATGAAGATTAAAATCAATTCCACCCCCTTTGCGCCTTATCTCGGTGTGGGCATTAAAAGCTGGAGCGGGGCGCGCGCCAACCGCAATAATTGGATCGGCTCGAACGTTGATATTGGCTTTTTATTGATAAAGCCCAAAGCCACGGGCAGTTTGTCGTGCGGCCAGTGCGATGTTAGCTATGACCCCTCCACCGGCAACCCAAGAATTGCCGATATATTGGGCAATCCAACCATCACCCTCATCGATTTGCAGCAATATTTTAACCAAGACATCATCGACAAAGCCAATGAGGCGATCAAGAATATCCCCATTTATCCGGTCATACGCTGGACGGTGTCGGTGATGTTCTAAGAATCTGATCCAAAACTAATATCTAATAATTTCAGTATGTTAGACCCCCCCTTCCTGATTAGGAAGGGGGG
>JASGCR010000195.1 GCA_030054015.1 Candidatus Symbiobacter sp.
AGGATCGGTTTCCCCCCCTTCCTAAGCAGGAAGGGGGGGTCAGTACGACTTGTTCCGACCTTCCTTAAGGAACCTCTGAATAAGGCGAAAAAATCTCTGACCCCCCCTTCCTGCTTAGGAAGAGGGGGGTCTAAAAGACTTACCCAAACCCGTTGCCGCAGGACTTCCCCTTTTGTGTATGCGAGAGTCCAAAACATGACCACGACCCACACCACCACCCATGGCCGCGTTGCGGTTGCGCCCACCATAATTGTGCTGCTTTTGTGGATGATGGTGCCGCTGGGCATGACAATGTGGTTTTCGCTGCAACGCTATAATTTGTTGGAACCCGATACGATTCGCTTTGTGGGTTTGTTAAATTATCATTATTTTCTGAGCGATCCGGTCTTTTGGCGCGGGCTGTTGAATTCGATTTTGATCGTGTTTTGGGTGTTGGTGGTTTCCACCGTTGGCGGCATTGGACTGGCCTTGCTGCTCGATCAACCGATTTTTGGCCGCGGCCTGGTGCGCCTGATGGTCATCGCGCCGTTTTTTGTCATGCCGAGCGTCACCGCCCTGGTGTGGAAAAATCTATTGATGAATCCGATTTCGGGTGTGTTGGCTTGGGTGTTTAAGTCATTGGGATTGGCACCGATTGACTGGTTTGCCCATTATCCCCTCACGGCGATTATCATGATGGTGGCGTGGCAATGGCTACCCTTTGCGACATTGATTTTGCTGACCGCGATGCAATCGCTCAATGAAGAAATCCGCGAGGCGGCGATGATGGATAATGCCCGCCCGATACCTTATTTCTTTGGCATTATTTTGCCGCATTTGGCGCGGCCATTGACGGTGGTGATTTTAATTGAATCGATTTTTCTCCTGAATGTGTTCGCCGAGATTTACGTCACCGGTACCGGCGGCCCGGCGGGCAATTTGCCCTATTTGGTGTATTTCCAAGGCTTGCTGAATTTCGATGTTGGCGGCGCATCGGCGGGCGGCATTGTCGCGGTTGTGCTGGCCAATATTGTGGCGATATTTTTAATGCGTATGGTTGGTAAAAATCTGGAGAATTAACTCATGGCACGGCGTGGATCAGTGATAAAAAAGGTGGGATTAAGTGGGGTCGCCTGGGCCATCGGGTTTTTGCTGTTTTTCCCGATTTTATGGACAATATTGACCAGTTTCAAAAGCGAATTGGATGCATTTTCTTACCCGCCAAAATTTTTAGTGTTTGATTGGACTTGGGAAAATTACGAGGTGATCCAGCAAAGATCGGATTATATTGGTTTCGCGGTTAATTCTCTGATTTTATCCTTGGGTTCATCTTTGCTGGCTTTGCTGTTTGCGGTGCCTGCGGCCTGGGCCTTTGCCTTTGCGCCTGGACGGCGGCGCAAAGACACGCTGATGTGGATTTTATCGACCAAAATGATGCCGCCAGTGGGGGCGCTCATCCCGATTTATCTGATTTTCCGCGATACCCATATGCTGGACACGCGGACGGGGTTGATTTTGGTGTTGATGCTGATGAATCTGCCGATTTTGGTGTGGATGTTGTACAGTTATTTCAAAGAAATCCCCGAAGAAATTGTCGAAGCCTCGCGCCTGGATGGGGCGGGATTGTGGCAAGAAATCATTTTCGTGCTGTTGCCGATGGCGGTGCCGGGCATCGCCTCGACCTTATTGCTCAATATTATTTTGGCGTGGAACGAGGCGTTTTGGACCCTGAACCTCACCACCACAGAGGCGGCCCCCTTGACCGCCTTTATCGCATCCTATTCCAGCCCCGAAGGGTTATTCTGGGCAAAATTATCGGCGGCATCGACCGCCGCGATTGCCCCGATCCTTATTCTGGGCTGGTTTGCGCAGAAACAATTGGTGCGCGGTTTAACCTTTGGAGCAGTGAAATAATGGGCAGAGTCACGCTACAAAATCTAGCAAAACAGTTTGGCGATGTGGTGGTTATTCCCGACGCCTCGCTCGATATTCCGCATGGCGAGTTTGTTGCCTTTGTTGGGCCTTCGGGTTGCGGCAAATCAACCCTGCTGCGCCTGATTGCCGGCCTGGAAGACGCATCAGGTGGCAAGATACTTATCGACGGGGTCGATATGGCGCACACCCCGCCCGCCCGCCGCGGCCTGGCGATGGTGTTTCAATCTTATGCGCTGTATCCGCATATGAGCGTGCGCGGCAATATTGCCTTTGGCCTGCGCATGGCCAGAATGCCGCCGGATCAAATCGCGGCACGGGTCGAGGGTGCTGCCAAAATGCTCAATCTCACCGATTATCTTGAACGCAAACCGCGCCATTTATCGGGGGGGCAGCGCCAGCGCGTCGCCATTGGCCGCGCCATTGTCCGCGAACCCAAATGTTTTCTGTTCGACGAGCCATTGTCCAATCTCGATGCCGCCTTGCGGGTGCAGATGCGGTTGGAACTCATGCAATTACACCAATCGCTTGATGCCACCATGATCTATGTCACCCACGACCAGATCGAGGCCATGACCATGGCGGATCGTATCGTTGTACTTAATCACGGTCGGATTGAACAACAAGGTGCCCCGCTTGAACTTTACCACCGTCCCCAATCTTTATTTGTGGCGGGGTTTATCGGTTCGCCACGGATGAATTTTATCACCGGCGCGGCGGCCGCGAAATGCGGCGCAACCACGCTCGGCATCCGCCCCGAACATATTCTGCTGGAACCATTAGCCGCCGCCGCCACTGCCACCGCCATGCCGCAATCCCCCCCCATTTGGCCTGAGGGCATTGCGGGTAAAATCGCCCTGGTCGAACATTCTGGAGCCGATAGCTACCTCCATGTCGATAGCGAAATGGGGCGGTTGGTGGTGCGCTGTGACGGGGATTACCAGGGCGGGGTGGGAAGGCCGGTTTCGCTCTGGCCTCATTCTGCTAAACTGCATAAATTTGATCAACATGGGATGAGTATGAATCATGCGACTCAAGGATAAAATCGCTTTCATTACCGGCGGGGCGCGGGGCATTGGCGCGGCCATTGCCGAGGGTTTTGTCGCCGAGGGGGCCAAGGTGGTGCTTGCCGATATTGACTTAGCCGCCGCCCAAGACACCGCCGCCAAAATGGGCCGGGCGGCGTTCGCCGTCGCTTTGGATGTGACCAAAATCGAATCGATCAACCAGGCCGTCGCCCAAGCCGAAACTCATTTCGGGCATATCGATATTTTGGTCAATAACGCCGCCATCTTTGACCTTGCCCCCATTGTCGAGATTTCCGAGGCCAGTTATGACCGTCTGTTCACCGTCAATGTCAAAGGCACGCTGTTTATGTTGCAAGCGGTCGCCAAACACATGATCAAACGCGGCCAGGGCGGGAAAATCATCAATTTCGCCTCGCAAGCCGGCCGCCGCGGCGAACCCTTGGTTGCGGTTTATTGCGCCACCAAGGCCGCCGTGATCAGTCTCACCCAATCGGCTGGCCTCGATCTGATCAAGCACGGCATCAACGTCAATGGCATTTCCCCTGGCGTGGTCGATACCCCCATGTGGGACCAGGTCGATGCCCTGTTCGCCCGCTATGAAAACCGCCCCTTGGGGGAAAAGAAACGGCTTGTCGGCGAAGCCGTTCCCTTTGGTCGCATGGGCAAGCCCGCCGACCATGTCGGCTGCGCCATTTTCCTGGCCAGCCCGGAAAGTGACTATGTCGTCGCCCAAACTTACAACGTCGATGGCGGCCAATGGATGAGTTAGCCGAACCCTCGCCCGCCTGTGCTAACCCTTAAAAACACCCTTTAACTGTGATAGGAACCGCCAAAATGTATATGGATAAATTGAAACTCACCGGTAAAGTCGCCTTGGTGACCGGGGCCGGGCAAGGGATTGGTTTCGCCTGCGCCCAGGCCTTGGGCGAAGCCGGGGCCAAAGTCATCGTCGCCGACATGCGCGAAGAACGCATCGCCGCCAGCGTCGCCCAATTACAACAGTTTGGCATCGCCGCCTTTCCGCAAGTGCTGGATGTGACCCAATCCGAGCAAGTCGCTGCCGCCGCGCAAGCAACCATCGCCGCGCACGGCAAAATCGATATTTTGGTCAATAATGCCGGCGTCGCCATCAGCAATGTCCGCGCCGAAGACACCAGCGACGCGCATTGGCGGCACCATATGTCGGTCAATATTGATGGCTTGTTTTATTGTTGCCGCGAATTTGGCCGCGAAATGTTAAAGCAAGGCAGCGGCTCGGTGATCAATATTGGCTCGATGTCCGGTTTTATTGTCAATAAACCGCAACCGCAAAGCTTTTACAATGCCTCCAAAGCCGCCGTCCACCATTTGACCAAATCTTTGGCAGCCGAGTGGGCGGCCCGCGGGGTGCGGGTCAATGCCGTCGCCCCCACTTACATCGAAACCCCGCTCACCGTGTTTGGCATCAAAGAAGACCCGGTGATGTACAAAACCTGGCTGGAAATGACACCCATGGCCCGGGTGGGACAACCCGACGAAATTGCCTCGGTCGTGCATTTCCTGGCCTCCGACGCCGCCAGCCTGATGACCGGCGCCATTGTCCTCGCCGATGGCGGCTATTCCTGCTGGTAGCAGGCGCGGGCTGAGCGATTCGTTTTTTCATCGCTCTGGTTATGCCTTAAGGAAGGTCTGAATAAGTCGCACTGACCCCCCCTTCCTGCTTAGGAAGGGGGGGAAACCGATCCTTGGCGGCTTG
>JASGCR010000196.1:0-321 GCA_030054015.1 Candidatus Symbiobacter sp.
AAACACCAGATACAGTTTATGTAAAATCGAATCGTCGCTATCAAGGTTATATACCAGAGGTTAGTTATAGTAATGATTTTGCCATGCGCAAAGTTTGTGTTAATGGAGAACTAAGCTGGCGCGGTGAAATAATATCTATCGGCAAAGTATTTCATGGTGAAATCTTAGGGATTATTGAGATGGAAAATGGAAGCTTTGCTGTATACTACTCAACAACTCAGATTGGCGTGATAGATCGAACAAGCCGAAAATTTCTGTAATCGTTTTGCCGTACGGCAAAACGATTACAGAAATTAGAAAAAAGCCCCCCCAACTGTTACC
>JASGCR010000196.1:421-4666 GCA_030054015.1 Candidatus Symbiobacter sp.
GATGTCTGTATACAAAACTGTTACCGATGTCTGTATACAAAACTGTTACCGATGTCTGTATACAAAACTGTTACCGATGTGTAGGCTATACATAAGCAGGAAGGGGGGGTCAGAGAGTTTTGCAGTTTGTTCAAACCTTCCTTTGGCGCAGTTTTTAACCTAAATTTTGGCGGAAAAAAATGTTTATTCAAACCGAAGCGACTCCCAATCCGACGACGTTAAAATTTTTGCCGGGCCGGGTCATTCTGTCCGACCGCACGCATCATTTTTTGTCTCAAGACCAAGCCAAAAACTCGCCCCTGGCCTTGGCGTTGTTTGCGGTGGAGGGGGTTGATAGCGTGTTTTTGGGGCGGGATTTTATCTCGGTCACCAAAACCGATGCGGTGGAATGGCAAAGCCTGCGCCCGCAAATTCTCGGCACGATCATGGATCACCTAAGCCGCGATTTGCCGATTATGCAAGAGGGGGCGCCAGGCACCGATAACGCAACGGATCACGCCGCCAGCTCAGGCGATAATGCCGAGATTTTTGCCGCCAGCGATGCCAATATTGTCAAGCACATCAAAGAATTAATCGAAACGCGGGTGCGTCCGGCCGTGGCCCAGGATGGCGGCGACATTATCTTTCGCGGCTTTGAAGACGGGGTGGTGTCGTTGCGGCTGCAGGGGGCGTGTGCGGGATGCCCGTCTTCGACCGCCACGCTCAAAATGGGCATCGAAAACATGCTGCGCCATTATGTGCCGGAAGTGTTATCGGTACAGGCCGTGTGAAGCCTTTCATTCCGCGCTGGGCTGCTTCGCCGAGGGCGTGGCGGGGATAAGCGGTTCGAACCGGATGCGCAAATTGGTACCGGTGGCTTTGGCAAAGCGTTGCAAGGTGCGGGTCGAGGGCATGGTTTTGCCGCCCTCAAGCCGCGCAATCACCGCCTGCGTCGTCCCCATCGCCACCGCCACCTGTTCCTGGGTCATTTTGGCCTGGCTGCGGGCCTGGATCAAAGCCCCCGCCAAGGCAAATTCATCTTCCAAGGCGTTATAGGCGGCAACGAATTTTGGATTTTTCATCCATTCTTTGGCCGCCTCAGCAACCGGAATAAAATTATCAACCATTTGTCATCTCCTTATATCGTTTCAATGCTGTATTAATTTCGCGTCTGGGGGTTTTTTGCGTTTTTTTGCTAAAGACATGCACCACAATCACGCGATAGCTGGATTTCGTCACGTAAAATGCGCGTGCGATGCCGTCTTTGCCCTTCATCCGCATTTCCCATAACGGGCCTTCAATATGTTTCACATAGGGTTCATGCACTTGTTCGAGTCCCGCTTGTTCGATCAGTTCAACGATGCGATAAAACCGCGCCTGAATATCGGCAGGCTGCGCATCCAGTTGCGATTTAATGCGGTCATTGAGAAAATTTACTGACCATGACATGGGCATTATACCTTTTTTGCAATGAAAGACAAGAGGGGATTTAAGATTGTTATCGAGGGATTTAAGTTTTTTATTACCTCTTTGCTTAAGAAACTGCAATATTTAGGAATGATCCGCCGCGCCTGCGAAATGCGTAAAAACCACGCATTTCGCCAAAAGAAAGGCGCGGAATCTGGTGTGATTTCTAATGCCAAAGGCTGAAAATGGGGGGTAAAGTACCCCCCACACCCCCCAAAAAAAGGGTTAAGGGTTGCACCCTTAACAATCCCGTCAGTGAGACGTAATTTATGCCGAAGGTTTGTATTTAGGGATGGCGTCGCCCGCACCATTCCCCGCCAGTGCCAAATCATCCTGGTGAATAATCTCCGCCAACTGCGTAAAACCCAGCTCGGAAAAAATATATTTTAATTGTTGGCCCTGGGCGGCGCGGGCCTGGGCATCGGAATAACGGCTGATACCCCGCGCCATAATCTCGCCCGTTTGGTTCACTACCGCGACCACATCGCCGGCCTGGAATTGCCCCTCGACCGCCGTGACTCCGGCGGGCAGCAGGCTTTTGCCCTGCATGATGGCGCGAGCGGCCCCGTCATCAATCACCAAACGTCCGGTTAATTTCACATGGGCGGCAATCCAGCGTTTGCGCGCCGATAAACCACCTTGATGCACCAAACCGGCGGGCGGCACAAACCAGCTACAGCGCACCCGCCCGCTGACCAATTCGCGCAAACTATGCACCGCCCGCCCATCGGCAATCGCCATGCGACAGCCCGATGCCACCGCCAGCCGCGCCGCCGCCAATTTGGTGACCATGCCGCCCGAACTAATGCCCGGCCGCGCGGCACCCGCCATCGCCATAATTTCGGGCGTGATGGCGGCAATGATCGGTATATGCTGCGCGGTCGGGTCGCGCCTGGGGTCGGCGGTGTAGAGACCATCAATATCCGACATCAGGATAAGGCTATCGGCATGGGTCATTTGCGCCACCCGCGCCGCCAGCCGATCATTATCGCCAAAACGAATCTCGGCTGTGGCAATCGTGTCATTTTCATTGATGATCGGAACCACCCCCATCGCCAACAAGGTTTCGATGGTGGCGCGCGCATTCAAATGGCGTTTACGCGCCTCGGTATCCTCAAGCGTCAGCAAAATTTGCCCGACATTTTTATGATGACGGGCAAAACCCGCCTGCCAGGCCTGCATCAAATGAAATTGCCCCACCGCGGCGGTGGCTTGTTTTTCCGCCAAGGTTAATTTGCGCAAACCCAAACCCAATATGTGCCGCCCCAAGCCAATCGCCCCCGATGTGACGATAATGACCTCGCATTTTTGGCTTTGGCACAAATCCACCACATCATCGACCAACCCATCCAACCAGTCGCGCCGCAGATGCTGGCTATCGGATTGGGTATTTGCGTCTTGGGGGAAATCGCCCAGCAACAAAGCCGACCCCAGTTTCAACACCAATCGACGGGGAGAGTCACCGCCCGCTTGCCGCCAAAAATTTTTTTCCACCTCGCGTTCCTCCCTCGCTTGTTCCCTCCCCGCTTGGCCTGGTGCGGCCATTCATAATGCGGTCTCATAAGGCGCGTGGGGAACACCAGCATCGGCCTCAACCGCCCGTGCTGCCTCAATGGTGGCGGCCACCGCTTGCAACACCTCGCGCAGGGCCAGTCCCGATACGGCGGATAAGGCATAAATTTTCGGCACCAAAATGGGGGCGTTATCTGAGGGTCGCGCCGCCGCCAGAGCCGCCATTTTTTCCCTGATTTCGTCGGGGCTTAAGGCATCGCATTTCGACAAACAGAGTATTTCGGGTTTTTCCGCCAACCCATTGCCATAGGAAAAAAGTTCGGCACGAATGATGCGCCAATTTTCTACCACCTCATCGGCGGTGCCATCGACCAAATGCAGGATCACTTTACAACGCTCGACATGGCCGAGGAATCTGTCCCCCAGCCCAATGCCCTCATGCGCCCCCTCAATCAGGCCGGGCAAATCCGCCAGCACAAATTCCCGCTCATCCACCCCCACCACCCCCAATTGCGGGGCCAAAGTGGTAAACGGATAATCGGCGATTTTCGGCTTGGCGCGGGAGGTGGCGGCGAGAAAAGTCGATTTGCCCGCATTCGGCAATCCCACCAAGCCCGCATCGGCGATCAGTTTCAATCGCAGCCACAGCGACATTTCCACCCCCGGCCAGCCGACCCCATGCCGCCGTGGCGAGCGGTTGGTCGCCGATTTGTAATGGGCATTGCCGAACCCGCCATCGCCGCCCCGCGCCAGGCAAATTGTTTCGCCCTCGCGGGTTAGGTCATAGAGGATTTCCTGGTTGTCTTCATCCAGGATTTGGGTACCCACCGGCACCGCAATTTCAATATCATTGCCTTTGGCTCCTGAACGGTTGCTGCCCTCGCCCTGGCCACCGTTTTTGGCTTTGAAATGCTGGCGATAGCGGAAATCAATCAGGGTATTCAAGGCCGTTTTCGCCACCACATAAACATCGCCGCCGCGCCCGCCATCGCCCCCATCCGGCCCGCCATATTCGATGAATTTCTCGCGCCGAAACGCGACGCATCCGGCACCGCCATGCCCACTCGCAATATGTATCTTCGCCTGATCCAAAAACTTCATGACTGCGTCAAGCATCAGTCACAGCATCGTACTGTTCCCAACGCCCCCTTTACCTATGCAAAAATGTTTAATGATAAATTATACTTCGTGTCCTTGCCATTTCGCCTTTATGCCCCCCCTTCCTAAGGAAGGTCTGAATAAGTAGTCGGAGTGTCATTCTGAGGTTAGAATGCTCCGCGCTTTAGC
>JASGCR010000197.1 GCA_030054015.1 Candidatus Symbiobacter sp.
GGTAACTTTTCTTACCGAAGAATCCAGAAAAGCCAGAAACCATTGAATTTTCTGAATCTTTCTGGATTCTTCGCTTGCCTTGCTAAGGCTTTTGCTATCGCAAAAGTCAAGCGCGGCGACGCTCAGAATGACACTCCGACTACTTAATCAGACCTTCCTTTAGAAGGGGGGGTAAAACTAGACTTGTTCGGAGTTTCCTTAGGGAACCACCGAGCAAGTCGAGAAACACTGATGACCTCCCCTTCCCGTAGGGAGGGGAGGATAGAAACTCTATGCGAGCGAATGCGAGCATTAGAGTTTCTTGGTGGGGTTGGTACTAAAAATCGACAAGCCCAACCCCACCAAGAAAACCTAACGCGCCTGCTTCCTGCTTCCTGCTTCGCTACGCTCGCAGTTCGCAGTCGCAGTCGCTAAGGTTTTCTATCCTCCCCTCCCTACGGGAAGGGGAGGTCAGAATTATTTGCCGCACTCATTCTGACCTTCCCTACGGGAGCGCAATCGAAAATTCAACCCGACGATTAACCCATTTGACCAATTTGGCATCGCCCCTGACCATCGGGCGAAATTCGCCAAAACCGCTGGCACGCAGCATTTGCGGCGGTACGCCGTGGTCAAGCAGGGCACTGGCCAATTCGGCGGCCCGCGCCGCGGTCAGGTGAAACGCCGCCGCCGGATGGCTCAATTTGGCATTAAGGGCGGCATCGTTCGGGCTGTTTTCATGATCCAACGCGGCATCGAGCGATTCGGCATCGCCATAAACATCGATGGCAATGTAATATTCCGACCGGGGAGTCGGGAGACGGGGCGATGATTTCAACGCATCGCCAATGATTTTGGCTTGGGATTTGCCAAAAGCGGTCAAAGCGCGGCTGCCAGGTTTGAACCAAAATTGGGTCGGCACGATTAAGCGTTCCGAATAAATCAAAATGGTTGAATCATCGCGCTCGGTACGGTGATGGTTCGTCGGTGCGGCGGGAGGAATGGTCAATTTTTGATACAGATCGGTGAGTAGTTTTTGCCGAAAACCGGTTAAACTGGCGCGAAGTTTGCTTTCATCCCCCCCTAAATCGGGAAATTGCGCTGATTTCTGTTTGTTATCGCGGATGGCACGGGCTTCGCTTTTGACCAAGGCCCGGTTGGTTTGGCTTAATTCCTTGCGCAAATTGGCAATCTGGGCGGTCGCCAATTCGATTTGCTTTTGCGCTTGTTGGATGATGATGCGGTTTTGCCCCCGTTCGGTCAATAATTGATCGCGTTCGCTGATTAATTGCTCATGCTCGGCCATAATTTCGCTGCGTTGAATTTCGGCCTCGGCGCGGGCGCGGTCGCGCCTTTCGAGCCGCAGCGTCAATTCGGCAATTTTAGTTTCATATTTTTGGATAATGACCGCCGGGTTGGCCGCCGGATTAAGCGGCAGCGCGCCAGTTTCATTGCCACCTGCGGCAAGATCGCTCAATTTTTTATTCAGTTCGGTTTCGTTTTGGCTTAAATTGGCATTATGGCGTTTTAATTTATCGATTTGGCGGGTCAGATGGGCGATTAATTCGCGGTCGGATTGGTTTTGCGCATCACTTTTATTCAATCGGTTGGTGAGAAACGCCAAGCGTTCGACAAGTTCTTGGCGGGTTGCCTCTAATGCGGATAATTTTGCCGTCATCTCGCTCAGGCGCATCGCCTGCCGTTCGGCTTCCTGCGATTTTTCCATCTGTAATTGTTGGATGATGGATTTTTCATGGTTCCAGGCTTGTTGCCATTGCAAGACCTGCCCCTGCCAATAAGTCAGGGCGGCCTGTTGTTGCCGCAAATTATTGAGTGCCAGGGCTCGTTTTTCACTGATCGTGAGCGCGGGTGAATTGACACCGGCGGGTTGCGACCTATGCCGCATCTGTGACCAGTACAAACCGCCGCCTGCGCCCGCCACGCCCAGGCATATGATCACGAAAACCCAGGGTCGGGTGAAGAGTGAAACAAGATTATTCATGGCTAAGCAACGAAATTCTGTGCGGGCGGAATTGTGCCGGTAATCCTATCATTTTAACCATTTTAACTCTACGCGATCTGTCATATCTTCCGATCCGGCGGGATTGACCTGGTCACTCGCTTGAAAAACCGGGAATAATGTCACGCGGGTTTTGCCAATATTTTGCGCCGTGACATATTCCGCAATCGACCAAGCACGATTTAAGGCGAGACGGTGATATTGGTTCGTCCGCGTCGATTTGCCAGAGGCATACGAATATATTGCCAGGCGCAGACTGGAATTTTTTTGCATTTTGGCGATAATCGCATCGATTTCGGTCAGATAGGCGATGCGATCCCAAGTCTCGTAATGGTCGGCGAACGGAATTTTAACCAGGATTTTGGCAACCGGCGCGGGGGAGGCGGTTTTGCGAGCAGGCGGCGCGGTGGGTTTGGCCGGAGGTTGCGCTGGCTCAGTCGGGGGATCAAGCAAAAACACGCTTTTTTCGTTGCCCGTGGCGGTGCCAGGGCTTGCCGCCAGAACCGCCGTGAACGCCCCGCCAATTGACAGGCCCAGGCTTGACAGTACCAGGCTTGACAGGACCAGGCCGCATAACATCACGATCAAAGCGGCATGAGCGGCGGACATGTTTCTGATCCAGGTAACCCTTGTTGCGCCATAACCGTAACCAAATAGGCCGCGTGATGAAAATGGCGGGAGTGACGGGGCTCGAACCCGCGACCTCCGGCGTGACAGGCCGGCGCTCTAACCAGCTGAGCTACACCCCCGCATTTTTCATTCCCGCCGCGTAACTGAAAACGGCGGGTCACGATAAAATTAAAGCGGAACTACCGCTTGTCATTATCATCGCGCCCTCTGTTTATAGAGGCAAATGCGCAGTGTCAAGCAGCAAGTTTGATTTTCCCAACTTGGAAGCAGGTTTTTTTTGCCTGGGGACGAAACGAACGGCTTAGAAGGGCAAAATTATGTCCATGATTTGATTGCCATAACGCGGTTGTTGCAGATCATTGAGCTGGCCGCGTCCGCCATAGGCAATGCGCGCCTCGGCAATCGAATCGTAATTGACGGTATTTTGCGGGCTTATATCTTCGGGGCGGATGATGCCGGTGATTTGTAAATCGCGCACTTCGTAATTCACCCGCATTTCCTGTTTGCCTTGCAGCACCAAATTGCCATTGGGCAACACCTGGATGATAATGGCGGCCAGGCGCACATTAATCTGTTCTTGGCGGGCGATGGTACCGGCCCCGCTGGAACTGCTCTTCCCATCAAGGCTAAGCAAATTCGGCAATTGGTTTTTCAATGTCGTGGGCAAGGAAGATTGCAGCCCAAACAAATTGCCGATATTGTCATTTTCGGAATTAGTCCGCGCCCTGGTGCTGGCATTGCTTAGATTGCCGCTGTCGTTAATCGAAATCACGACGGTGACAATATCGCCAACCCGCCCGGCCCGCAAATCCTTAAAAAACGTCCGGCTGCCGGCCCGCCACAGCGAATTGGGCTGGCGTTCGGACAAGCCCGCCTGCGGCATCGGCATGGTGACCGGTTGGTAGCCATTGATGGCGGTGGGGTTTTTGATCTTGGACAATTCAGGCTCTTCGCCGACACGACTCATCCGATCCCAAGCCGATGAACACCCCGCCATGCCAAATCCCACCAAGCCAAATATGGCCGTAACCAACAGGGGCATCGGCAAAAATTGCCGCGCATTTTTGGGAAAATATAACCGTGCCATCCTATTATGCCTTTCCTGATTCGATGACCCTGCCTGGTCTGGCCTAGCCCGCCCGCCCGCGCATGGCCTTAGGGCAATTCAACATCGACAAGCCCCGCACCGCGCACAATGCCAATGATGACTTGTTTGCTGGTCGGATTTTCCACCCTAATCCGATCCCCCAGGGCGCCATCCTGTAACGCCTTGGCATGTAAGGTCAAATACAAAGTTTGCGTACGCAAGCGCACCGTCACCGGCGCGTTGCGCAAGACCAATTTGGCTGGCTCGACATCATTAATGCCCAGCATGGCGGCAGCACCGATGCTGCGGCGCATGGCCTTGCCCACCAAATCCTCGGTTGCGGTCATCACATTGCCCGATACTTGCTCCGACTTTACCCGCATGTAGCCCAGATCGGTGGGGCGAATAATCTCGCCGCGTGCCAGGGGCCGCAACGTGACCGGCACGGTGATCATTAATCGGGTTCGCTCAATAATCGCGCGGTCATTGGGCGAAGCCGAACGCCATTTTACCCGATGCTCGGCGGCAATGGCATCGAGTTCAATCGCCGAGAATATCCGATGTGACCCAATTGCCGGGGCCGGCGCAACATTTTCCATCGCCACAGATTCCGGCAATCCACTCCAAATATCACCCAAGGTGATCTGGTCGCGGTCTATCACATTCTTCCCCAACAGCATGATCACGCCGCTGCCCATCGCCGCCCATGACACCAGCCCAAGCACCAGCCCCAGGCCTAGTCTCAGTCCCAGCCCCTGGCCAACCCGACCTCTTCTGCCCATTCGGTGATGCCACGCCAAATTTTTTTCCTCCTGTTTATACTCTGTTTCTCAAAGCAACCCCATTATGCCCCTTCCTGCTTAGGGAGGGTCTGAATAAGTCGTACTGACCCCCCCTTCCTGCTTAGGAAGGGGG
>JASGCR010000198.1 GCA_030054015.1 Candidatus Symbiobacter sp.
ATCCCCCCCTTCTAAAGAAGGGGGGGTAAAACTAGACTTATTCAGACCTTCCTAAGCAGGAAGGGGGGGTCATAAAGCGGAATTGATTTGGAAACAGAGCATAGGTCAATCTTTTTTCACAAAATTTTCACTTGCACAGAAAAAAAACTGTTATACTGATCTTCGGATTGGGCATTCCCGGTCGGCAAAAGGTCTTAACTCGGTTAAGGCCTTTTTGTTTTTTTCGGCGGCAACACCCCTAAAAAAAACATTGTCTATGACCGCCCGTCACGAAGTGGGGCGGTCGTCGAACAATGGCGCAACAAAAGCGATGAAAAAACGAAACGCTACCGCCGTGCGGTCGCTGCGGGTCGCACCCGCTAGAAATTGGCAAAAAGTTTCACCGGCGCGGCAAGTGGCGGCGGGTTGGCGGCGATGATGTCGCGGCACATGGCGATAAAGCCGGGCGGGTGGAATTCCCGCATTTCCTCGGCCAGATCCAATAATTTATCCAATTCACGCGCGTCTAATTCAAGGCCGGGTTCCTCGATCCCCTCAATAAATTCGCCGAGTTCCAGATAATCCAAAATATCGCCCAAAGAATAATCCTCGGCCAGTGCCGTGTGAATACGGTTAAGTTCTTCGGGGTTTAACTCTTGGTACAGGCCGGGGACAGACTCATACAAGTCGGTTTTTTTAATCCTTACTTTGGTGAGATTGTGGCCAAAATAGCGGCTAATTGTTTCCATACCCATACCCATACCCATACCCATATCCATCGCGTCATGGAGTTAAGCGGTTGATTTTCGTTGATCTTGTGCGATTAATCATTTGGAGCTTGCACGTGGTTATTGGTCATAGCCAGAAATTCGTCTTCACGCAATATTTTTATGTGCAAGGCGGCGGCTTTTTCGGCTTTGCTGCCGGCATCGCGTCCCACCACCACGTAATCGGTGTTTTTGGAGACCGAATCCACCACTTTGGCACCCTGGGATTCGGCCAGGGCTTTGGCTTCGCGCCGCGTCATTTTATCGAGCTCGCCGGTAAACACCATGGTTTTGCCGGCTAGGGGTGAATCGGATATAACCGCCGCCGCCGCTCCGCCGACCAAATTTATTTCGCCCAATAAATCCGCCACAACCGCGCGGTTATGCGGCTCGGCAAAGAAAGCGACGAGATCGGCGGCAATGGCGGTGCCAATTTGGTTGATGCGCACCAAATTGGCATAGGCATCCGAATCCACATTGGCGGCGGCGAGCATTTCATTTTGTAAATGTAAAAAGTCACCATAATGATGGGATAAAAGTTTCGCGGTGGCCTGGCCAATCTGGCGGATGCCCAAGGCGTAGATAAAGCGATCCAACGGCACCAGGCGGCGTTGTTCAATCTCGGACAATAGATTATCGACCGATTTTTGCCCCCAGCCTTCGCGTTGCAGCAATTCATCGCGCCGCCGGGCCAGGCGGAAAATATCGGCGGGGGTGCGGATCAGCCCATCCTGGTAAAAATTTTGGATGTGTTTCTCGCCCATCCCCTCGATATTGACCCCATCGCGGCTGACAAAATGGCGCAGCCGCTCCACCGCCTGGGCCGGGCAGACCAAGCCGCCGGTACAGCGCATCACCGCCTCCCCCCCCTCCCGCCGCGCTTCGGAACCGCATTCCGGACAGAGCGACGGAAATTCATAGGGGGGGGTGTTGGCGATGCGTTTCTCCACCACCACCCGCACGATTTGGGGAATGACATCGCCCGCCCGTTGCACCCTCACCGTATCCCCGACGCGGATGTCTTTGCGGGCGATTTCATCAGGATTATGCAGGCTGGCGCGGCTCACAATCACGCCGCCAATATTGATGGGTTGCAATTCCGCCACCGGGGTTAAGGCTCCCGTGCGACCTACCTGGATCGAAATGGCGTTGAGGGTGGTCTCCCCCTGCTCGGCGGCGAATTTATGGGCCAAAGCCCAGCGCGGCGCACGGGCGGCAAAGCCCAAACGTTGCTGCCAGTCAAAGCGATTGACTTTATAAACCACCCCATCAATGTCATAGCCCAAATTTTTGCGGTCGGAGTCAATCTGGTGGTAAAATGCCAAGACCTGGTCTTCGTTGTGACAGAGTTTTTTCAAGGGATTGACCGGCAAACCCCATTTTTGCAACAGATCCAAAAATTGCCAATGTGTGGGGGTTAGGGGGACGGTGATGGCCTTGCCATTTTTATCCTCGACCGCGCCCACGGCATAGGCAAAGAACTTTAAGGGACGGGCTGCCGTGACAGAACAATCCAATTGCCGCACACTGCCCGCCGCCGCATTGCGCGGATTGGCGAATTGCGGCTCGCCCGCTGCGATGCGGCTTTGATTAAGGGCGAGAAAATCGGCAATTAAAAAATAAATCTCGCCGCGAATCTCGATTAAATCTGGCGGAGGGGTGCCTGCATTATGCAATTGGGGCGGAATATCGGCAATGGTGAGGCAATTGGCAAGAATATCCTCGCCAATTTGACCATCGCCGCGGGTGGCCGCCGCGACCAATTGCCCGTTGGCATAAGTGAGCGAGCAAGACAGCCCGTCAATTTTGGGCTCGGCTACAATTTCTAACGCCAAATCGGGATCGGCGGCAAAATCGCGCCGCAAATAATCGCGCACCGATTTGAAAAACGCCGCCACATCGCCATCGGCAAAGCCATTATCGAGCGACAACATGGGTTGGCGGTGGGTTTTCTTCTTGAACCCGCGCGCCGCCACCGCCCCGATCCGCGCCGAGGGATTTTCGCCCTCTGGCATAATAGCCGCCGCCAAGAGCGGATGGTCGCGCTCATGCCTTTGCCAGGCTTGCCGCAAGCGGTCATATTCGGCATCATCCATGATGGGCGCGTCATGCTGGTAATAGGCCATATCGGCGGCGGCGATTTGGGCGGCCAGATGGCGCATCGATTCTTCGTGGTTTTCTGAAGTCATGGGTTGTGAATCTGACAAAAAATTTGTATATACTCTGGTTTCAAATGATTAACGCTTTATGACCCCCCCTTCCTGCTTAGGAAGGGGGGGATAGAAAAGCCAGAATTTTTGTCAAAAAATTCTTGGCTTTTCTTGGGGGGGTTGGTGTAACTTATTGATAGTGTTGGTGTATTTTACTAACACCAACCCCCCCAAGCTCCGCTAAGGGCTTCGCCCCAAGCGTCGCTATCCCCCCCTTCCTAAGCAGGAAGGGGGGGTCATAAAGGCGAATTTTCAAGGACACCGAATCTAACAGAATAGGCTACAGGAGGATTACCATGAAATTACCATCGTTAAAATATCTCACAATCGCGCTGGTCGCAAGTGTGATGAATTTTTTGCTGCCCAACCCAGGCCAGGCCGAGTCGCCCGCCTTAAAAATCGGGTTTTTGGCGACTTTGTCCGGGCCGGCCGGGGCTTTGGGGCAAGATCAATATGATGGTTTTATGCTGGGGCTTGATCATGCTGGCGGCAAATTGGGTGGCCGCGTCGTCACTGTTATCAAAGCCGACGACCAGCAAAAACCCGATATTGGCGTGCAAATGGCGCAAAAATTATTGGAAAGCGACCAGGTCGATCTCATCACCGGCGTGACATTTTCCAACGTCATGATGGCGGTAGCCAAGCCCATCACCGATGCCAAGCGCATTTTATTGGGATCGAATGCCGGGCCGTCGCCTTTGGCGGGCAAAGCCTGCCAGCCGCTATTTTTCTCGACCTCGTGGAATAATGATTCCCTGTCCGAGACAATGGGGCAATTTGCCAATCAGGCGGGGTATAAACGGGTTTATCTGCTCGCCCCCAATTACCAGGGCGGCAAGGATGCCTTGACCGGATTCAAACGTTTGTACAAAGGGGAGGTCATTGACGAGCAATATACCGAGGTTAATCAACCCGATTATGCCGCGCAAATCGCCGATGTCCAAGCCGCCAAGCCCGATGCTTTGTTTGTGTTTTATCCCGGCGGCATGGGGGTTAATTTCGTCAAACAATATCAACAAGCGGGTTTGTTTGGCAAAATTCCGATGTTGTCGGCTTCGACCATTGATGGCATTAATTTGCCGGCGTTAAAGGAATCCGCTTTGGGGGCGATTACCGGTTCGTCTTATGCGCCCGATCTCGGCAACCCCGAAAACAAGAAATTCGCCGCTGATTTTGTCAAGAAATATGGCCGCGTCCCCTCCATGTATGCGGCGCAAAGCTATGATGCGGCCAGGTTGCTGGATGTGGCTTTGAGCAAAATGGCGGTAGGTGGCGATTTTACTGAATCGCTGCGCCGCGCCTTGCGCCAGGTGGCGGGTTCCGCCACGGGGTTTAAATCGGTCGCGGGGAAATTCCAATTAAACCGCAATAATTTCCCCATCCGCGATTTTTACCGCATCGATGTCGCCAAAGACGGGGACGGTAAGGTTGCTTTGGTCACCAAAGCCACGGTGTTAACCGACCACAAAGACGCCTATTTTGGTGAGTGCGGGTTGGAGGGTAAGTGAGGGTTGTTGGTTTAGACTTTCTCTTCCCGTAGGGCGGTTTGATTAAGTCCTTTAGACCCCCCCTTCCTGCTTAGGAAGGGGGGGAAACCGATCCTTGGCGGCTTG
>JASGCR010000199.1 GCA_030054015.1 Candidatus Symbiobacter sp.
ATCGCAAAAGCCAAGCGCGGCGACGCTCAGAATGACACTCCAGCTACTTATTCAGTCCTTCCTAAAGAAGGGGGGGTAAATAAATTTTCGACTTGTTCGGACTTTCCCTAAGGAAGGCCTGAGTAAGTCAAAAAAAGTTACTGACCTCCCCTTCCCGTAGGGAGGGGAGGATAGAAAACCTTCGTGAGCCGTAGGCGAACGTTAGGTTTTCTTGGTGGGGTTGGTGCTTAGAATCATTAAAGCCCAACCCCACCAAGAAACTCTAATGCTCCTGCTTCGCCTGCGGCTCGCAGTCGCATAGAGTTTCTATCCTCCCCTCCCTACGGGAAGGGGAGGTCAGAGACTTTGATTTTCTCGACTGACTCAGACCTTCCCTAAGCAGGAAGAAGGGGGGATATCGAGATAAAAATTGACAAGTACGATTCTCTATGCTCATTCTCAGGGGCGAGTCAACAGGCAAGCGCGATCAATGCGCGGCCTGATTCATACCGACCCTGATCGGGTATCGCGTAATCTTAACCCATCGGGTGTTAAATAAAGGTTGTTTTAGATGCCGTGCCAAAAGGGAACATGTAAACGGATCGCCAAGCTGGTGGGGCTAGTGATTGTCGCGGGGATGGTCGTGGGCTGCAAGCCCAATATCCAAAGACAGGGTAAACTTGCCGATCCCGAAGCGGTGGCGTTGCTGCGCACCGGGCTAAGCCGCTCGGATATTGTCGATTTGCTTGGCACCCCCAGCAGCAAAGACCCGTTTGACCCGCGCGTTTGGTATTATATCAGCCGCCAAACCCGCGCGATTGCCTTTTGGGACCCGTCCGTGCTGGATCAAGCGGTGGTGAAAATCCGTTTTGATGCCACCGATCATGTCGCCAGCATCGACCAAAAAATCGGCACCAAAGACCTGGTCGACATCTCGCCCAATTCGCGTCAAATCCCCTCGCAAGGCCATAGTTTGGGGGTATTGACGCAGATTTTCGGCAATATCGGACGGTTTTCCGGTAAAGCCGCCCAGCGTTAGGGCGTGGACTGGATTTTACGCGCCAACACCACCACCAAGCCGGTCACCGCAATGGGGCCATCTTGGCGCAACACCGCGCGGGCCTGGTAAACCAGGTCAAAGCCAAATTGCGCCGCCAAACCGGTCAGATACGGCAGCGAATGGGCATAACGGTGCGAGGGCTGAAACACATACTCATCGCCCGCCGCCGCCGCTTCAACCGTAAAGGCAAATTTGCCGCCATTGGGCAATATCCGCGCGATTTCTTCTAAGATTGGGGCTAAATCGCCGATATAAACCAACACATCGGCGGCGGTGATAAGGTCATAGGGGTGATCGGCGATGTCTGCCAAAAATCTCGTCAGATTGTCCTCATGCAATTCGTCATAGAATTCGGTTTTTTGCGCCTGGGCCAGCATCAGGGGGGATAAATCCACCCCATCCAGCCGCCGCAAACTGGACGCGAATTTGTCCTGCAATTCTTTGCCCATCAACCCCGTCCCGCAGCCCAAATCTAACACCGCGACCGGCCGCGGCGGCAACCCCGCCAAGGCCTCGGCCAGCAAAGACGGGGCGCGATACTGTAAATCATTGAGCAAATGCTGGTCGAAACGCAGCGCATATTCATCGAATATTTTTTTGACGTGTTTTTCAGACAAGGCGGTCGCATCGCCCGCATGTCGCTGGTTGGTCTCGGCCTGGGTCAGCAAAGCCAATTCCGCCGCCGCCCCAAATCGATCATCGGGGTCGATTTCCAAGCATTTTTTATAATCATCGATGGCGGCTTTGATATTGCCCTTTTCACGCCATAATTCGCCGCGACGATAATAATAGGGCAAAATCTCTAATTGATCTCGATGGTTAAGTTTTTTCCTTATCTTTGCCCCGACCTTAAGCGCACTATCGACCATTTCCATCCGCGCGTCCCAGGGGACTTCCTTACGGCTCACGAAAATAAAGAAGGCTTCGATGCTGATGTCAATATCCTGGTGATCCTCCATGATGGCGCGCAAAATCATGAGGGCATCGTCGGTTTTCCCCAGGCCCAGCAATGACCGCGCAAAATACAAAGAAATTGCGGGTTTGTCGGGATGGTCGGCCAAAATTATTTTACAATGATCGGCGCAGGCACCATAGCGATGCTGGTCACATAACAATTCAATCAATCTTTCCCGCGCCCCGATATAATCGGGTTTTTGCTTCAGCGCGGCTTCATACCACGCTTCCGCCTGGAGGGCATCTTGGTTGGCGTGAAAGGCCTGGCCCAGGGCAAAACACAAAGCGGGATCGATCTCATAATTTTCCGCCAGCCGGAAAAGCAAATCACTCTGCAATGAAGTCAATGCCTCCTCGTACCGCTCTAATTCCATGTAGCATAATCCAGCCAAAAAACGATAGCCAGGTTCATCCTTCGCTTGCTCGGCCAAGCGCAAAGCCTCGGCATAGCGATGGTTTTGATAGGCCGCCACCGCCCGTTGGAAAATTTTTTCGGGGGGGACGGTGTAGGGGGTTTGGTTCTTAACTTTGGGTTTATTGCGATTTTTTGCCATGATCTGTCTCCGCTTTTGTCTCCGTCAAGGGCCGCGTCGCCGCCGCCAGCCAGGTTTGCTCGGATGGGTTTAATTCTGGCGCGATTTGTGCGTAAACACGCCGGTGATACGCATCGATCCAAGCAATTTCCGTCGCTGTCAGCAACTCCAGGTCAATTAATTGGTGGTCGATAGGCACCAGAGTCAAGGTGTCAAACGCCAACATCTCATGCTCGTCTTTGGGTTTCGCATCGCGTCGCACCAGCAACATCGATTCAATCCGGATGCCAAACGCGCCCTTGCGGTAATAGCCCGGTTCGTTCGTGACCAACATGCCTGGCTCCAAGGCGGCACTGGCTTTGCGTTGAGGATAGGGCGTTGAAATGCTGTGTGGCCCTTCATGCACCGCAAGATAAGACCCGACCCCATGACCGGTGCCGTGAATGTAATCCAACCCGACCTGCCACAAAGCTGCGCGGGCCAAGCCATCCAAATGCACCCCGCTGGTACCCTGGGGAAACCGCGCCGTGGCCAGGGCAATATGGCCTTTCAATACCCGCGTGAAACACTCCTGCATCGCCGCCAATTTATCGCCATCGGCTTCTGATTTTTGCCCAATCAAAATTGTGCGCGTCACATCCGTCGTGGCGTTCAAATATTGCCCGCCCGAATCGACCAAATAAATTTCCCCTTTGCTGAGTTTGATCGCGGAATCGGGCGTGGCATGATAATGCACCACGGCGGCATGATGCGCCGCTCCCGAAATCGTGGCGAAGCTTTCGCCCACGCACAGATTTCGTTGCAAGCGCAAATTTTTAAGATAGTCGGCGGCGGCAACTTCATCGGGCAATTCATTCCGTTCGGCACAACCGGCGAGCCAGGCCAGATATTGGCACATGGCCATGCCGTCTTGCTTATGCGCCGCCTGCGCCCCCGCCATTTCGGTTGGGTTTTTGATGGCTTTGGCGGCGGTGATGGGGTCGCGGCCATAAATTATTTTGCCGCCGCTTGCGTCCAGCGATGTTTCAAGCGGCAAAACCAGGCCGGAAGCCGCCGTTTCTTTCTCGACCAGCAATTTTATCCCCGTCGCCGCCAATTGCGCCAAATGGGTTTTAAATGCCTGGATTTTGGCGGTCTCAGTGCCATACGGACCGGTGTCATGCAGTTTAATCGCGCTGGGCAGAGAGTCCCGCGCGGTTGCATCCAGCCGATCCGCCTCGACAAACCAATCCAATAGGGCGGGGAGACCATTTTTGCCGCAATGCAATACCGCCAAGGACAAGGCCACCGGATTGTAATCAATATCGCCGCCCCGCACATTCAGCAACCACATAATCGATTCCGGCGTGGTGAGCAAACATGTATCCGCGCCCTCAGTGGTGACCGCTTGGGCAATCTGGGCAATTTTGTCGCGGGTCGCCACACCGGCATAGTCCAGCCCATGCGCCACAATTTGCGCCGCCGGCGCGGCCGGACGGCCCGGCCAGATGGAGTGTATGGGGTTTTCATAGAGATCAACCAATTCACCGCCAAGTTTGGTCAGAATATTGCTGTAAAGGTCGCGCAACGACAAAGATGCCTGCATCGCGTCCAGTCCGATGCGCGGGGTGCGGCTTTTTTGCGTTAATTCGCGCCAATATTTGGTTAGATAATCCTCGGTATTGACCGGATAGCTTAGACATTCAAACCGTTTTTGGTCGACTTGTTCGGCCATTTGCAAGGTATAACGCCCATCGCTGAACACCGCCGCCCGCTCTGGCAGTACCACCGCCACCCCCGCCGAGCCAGTAAATCCGGTCAAAAACGCCAATTGCTGCGCCGCGGGCGGCAGATATTCGTTTTGATACATGTCATTGTGCAAAATGATCATGCCGTCCAGACCCCTTTCGGCCAGTATTTTCCTCAGTAATGTTAATTTATCGTCATGGTTGGGCGCTTGGGATGTCATGGTGGCAACCTCGGAATGATTAAGGAAAGGCTGAATAAGTCCTAAGAGTGTCATTCTGAGGTTAGAAAAGTCCGCGCGTAAGCG
>JASGCR010000200.1 GCA_030054015.1 Candidatus Symbiobacter sp.
CTTCCTAAGCAGGAAGGGGGGGTCAGAGATTTTTTCGCCTTATTCAGAGGTTCCTTAGGGCTGCCCAATCATCCTCTGGCACAATAATTGCCTGTATAACGTGATGCGGGTTTGGGGACGCGGTACCGCCTTGGAATTTAAGACCAAACTCGGCTCGGTTCACAACCATAAGGGGTATCAAAATTGTAAATTGTTTTACTTGGTTTATTTACCCTTTGCTAAAATGATTAAAATAGGCGATATTATCAATCGCTTCCTTGACAGCATTATCAATTATGTGTAAGAGGGTATATCTGGTCTCATGAATATATCGACGCATGGGGCGGGAAGGGTTTGGGTCTTTGGTTTTTGTCGTTATAACGATATGGCGAGTCGTTGTGGCGATGCTGAATCGGGGAATTTGCGACAACAAGAAAATCGTTGCGGGCTTTGCCTGCCATCCGCGGGGCGGATGATGCCGCCAAGTTTTGGAGTGCGATAATGGCAACAGATAGTTTTGAAAAAGATGGCGGCCGTCAATTTTATACCAGGCGTTCACTGTCGGGGCGAAAGATATTATATTTTTTAATCGGCCTGGTGGCCGTGATTGCCATAATTTATGGGTTGATGGCTTATACCCCCCTGGGGGATATGGTTAAGGAGCGAATGGCGGGGCAAGAACGCGCCCAGGGCGGCCTGGCTGATGCCGGAAGCCCCATGAAATCCGCGACGGATAGGCCGGAAGTGACGGTGTTTATGGATTTGCCCGATATGTTGGTCAATCTGCGCAGCGATGATCCGCGCCCGTCCTTTTTGAAATTATCGGTCAGTCTTGAACTCGATAGTGCCGAGGACAAAACGGTGGTGATGCGGGTTTTGCCGCGGGTGGTTGATACGTTCCAGGTCTATTTGCGCGAATTGCGTTCGGAACAATTGCAAGGGGCCTCTGGCTTGCTCCGCCTGCGCGAGGAATTATTGGGACGGATTAATGCGGCCGTAAGCCCGGTACAGGTACGCGATGTATTGTTCCGCGAAATGCTGGTGCAATAGGCTTGGCGGTAGCCTGGCGAAACGGGCTGGGTTTTAATATACAGGGTCACCCAGGCCGATGCGCTTGATTCCGGCATGTTGGTCTTGGTATTTTGGCTAAATATTTGGATAAAATGCAATATGGCATGTGTCACACGCGTTTATGTTGGAGGGCATGATGGCAACACCCAGTGATGATGATCAGCTGGCGGCCCAATGGGACGCTATCTCCAATGCCCAGCCCGCCGATGATATGTTCGATGGCGGCAGCAATCCGGTCAAAGAATTCGGCACGGCGCGCGTCTTAAACCAAGATGAAATTGATTCCCTTTTGGGATTTGATGATGCGCGTATGGGGGTTTCGGATGGGTCGGGCATTGCCGCGATCATCAATTCGGCTCTGGTTTCCTATGAACGTTTGCCGATGCTTGAGGTGGTGTTTGACCGCCTGGTGCGTTTAATGTCAACCTCGTTGCGCAATTTTACCTCGGACAATGTCGAGGTAACGATGGATTCGATGTCGTCGCTGCGGTTTGGCGATTACCTTAATTCGATCCCCTTGCCGGCGATGTTGGCGGTGTTTAAGGCCGAAGAATGGGATAATTACGGCCTGCTTATGATCGATTCGCAACTGATCTATTCGATTGTCGATGTGTTGTTGGGGGGACGGCGGGGGACGGCGGCGATGCGGATTGAGGGTCGCCCTTATACCACCATTGAACGCAATCTGGTCGAGCGGTTGGTGCAGGTGGTATTGGGTGATTTGTCCGCCGCTTTTGACCCGATAAGCCCGGTGACCTTTCGGTTTGATCGGTTGGAAACCAATCCGCGCTTTGCCGCGATTGCGCGTCCAGCCAATGCCGCCATGTTGGCCAGGTTGCGGATTGATATGGATGATCGCGGCGGGCGGCTTGAATTGCTTTTGCCGAATGCGACATTGGAGCCGGTGCGCGAAATTTTGCTGCAAATGTTTATGGGCGAAAAATTTGGCCGCGATTCGATTTGGGAAAATCATTTGGCGACGGAATTATGGCATACCGAGGTCGGTCTGGATGCGGTTCTCGAAGAAATGTCGCTGAGCCTGCGGGATGTGATCAAATGGAAGGTGGGTACCCAGCTTATGCTGAATGCCAAACCGGATTCGACGATTTCCTTGCGCTCTGGCAATGTGCCGCTCTGGACCGGGCGGATGGGCCAGCGTGGGGGCAATATTTCCGTAAAATTGGATCAACGTTTGCACAAGGAATAAGCTGAATATGCCGAGTATACCGCTTGCCTTTGCCCTTGATCTGTTGGTCAGCATTTTGTTGGTCGCCATGATTGTTTACGGCGTTATTCTTAATCGCAAATTAACCGCCTTGCGTTCCAACAAAGCCGAATTGGACGTGCTGATTCATTCCTTTAACGATGCGTGTACGCGGGCCGAGGCGGGGGTGCGTACGCTGCGCTCGGCGACCGAGGAAGCGCAAAGGCTGCAACAATATCTGGCCCGCGGGCAAATGCTGCGCGATGACATGTCTTTCTTGATTGAGCGCGGGACGGGATTGGCGGATCGGCTCGAAGGCACGGTACGCACCGCCCGCAGCGAAGTGCAAACCCAAACCGGCGAGACGCCAAGGCGGGGCGGCGGGCGGGGAAGCCAGGCGGTGTCGCCAGGCCAGTCTGCGCCACAATCTGCGCCCTTGGCCGCACACCCAGGCGGCGTTATGGCGGCGGCGCGGCCGGTGGCTCCGACCGATGCGGCTGCGGCGATGAAACCCGCCAATCCAGGCCCGGCTTTTGCCAGCGCGGTCAATATGGGGCGCGGCGATGCGGCGGGTGAATCTGCCGGTCGTCCGATCTTTACTGCCGCCGGCTTGGCCAATGGGGTGGGGCTTGCCTCTGCCAATGCCAATCATGAAGAAGAACGCGAAGAGGGTGAAACCCCATCGCCGCGCCAGAGGGCTCCCCGCGAACGGGCGAGCTTGCGGGGCGAGGTGCGCGGCGGCGATGTGGCCGCCCCCAGGTCGCGGGCCGAGAAAGAATTGCTGGATGCTTTACGGGCGAAACGCTAGAGTTTTCGCGGATTCGGTTGATTAACCAATGATTTTTTAGGGGAACAAACAGATGCCGATTTTACGCATTCTTCCTTTTACGATCTTTGTGGCATTTTTGGCCTTGTCGGTCAAAATAAAGGACATGTTTGCGACCTATCCGGTGTCTGGGGTGCAATTTTTTTCCAGCCAAGCCATTGCGGGCGAACAAAACGGCATGGGTAATAACAATATGACCAAACCGTTGCCGGCGGGCGGTGCCGGGGGCGAGGGCAATAAATCGCCGGGTTTGACCGCGGTTTTGGCGGCAAATAACGAAGGCAAAAATAATGGCGGGGCCGATGCGGGCAAAAATACCCCAGGCGCAGGCAATAATTTAGCCAGCCTGCCGCGTGACCCCAGCCATTTTAGCCAGTCCGAGATTGATTTGTTGCAAGCCTTGGCGGAGCGGCGCGACAATTTGGAGGCGCGGGAAAAATCTTTGCAACAACGGGAAATGACTTTGGCGGCGGTCGAAAAACGTCTGGGCGATAAAGCGGCGGCGCTTGAGGGTACCAAGGCCGAATTGCTGCAATTGGTCAATCGCCGCAATGAGGCCGATCAAGAAAGCTTGCGGCGTTTGGTCAAGATTTATGAAGCCATGAAACCGCGTGATGCCGCGCAAATCCTAGAGAAACTTGATACCGATGTCGCCATTGGCGTGATTAGTTTGATGAAGGAAAATAAAGTTGCGCCGATTATGGGATTTATGAACCCTAATCGCGCCCAAATTCTCACCGTCTTATTGGCGGATCGCCACACCAGCAACGCCATGTCCAATGCCGCCATGCCCAATGCGGTGGGGTCAATGCCTGGCGGCAATACCAATGGGGGGTTTAGCCTCGGCAATAACAACGCGATGAGTTTTGGTGCCAATGCCAAAACCAGTCAGAATGGTGCTGGCAGTGGCTTCCCCAGCCTACCGAATAATATGACCAATGGCGGGGGGAATAACGATGCCGCCGCCATTAATGCCGCGGGCGCGGCGGTCAAATAGAGAAGAGTCAAAAAGGGAGAGTCAAAAAGAGAGCGTCAAAAAGAGAGCGTCATTACCCGCCGGACTGCAAGCGGGAATCCGCTTGCAGTCCGAGTCGGCTAATCCCCCAGGAGTTTAAGGAACAAAACTCCTGGGGGCTTTCCCCCGACCGCCAAGCGGCGGTGGGAAATGACGCTCCCTTTTTAGGACTTATTCAGAGCATCCTTAGGGATGCTCTGAATAAGTCCCAAAAACAAAAAAAGTGGCATTTGCGAGCGGTTGCATCGCAACCGCGAAGCAATCCAGTAACATCCTGAAATTGCTAGATTTTTCTGGATTGCTTCGCGGGCGAAGCCGCCCGCTCGCAAATGCCATTTCTTTTGTTTCTGGGACTTGTTCAGACTTTCCTTAGGGAGGGTCTGAATAAGGCGAAACTTTATTTACCCCCCCTTCTTTAGAAGGGGGGGATAGAAAAGCTTGGCGA
>JASGCR010000201.1 GCA_030054015.1 Candidatus Symbiobacter sp.
GTAAGCGCGGGTAACTTTTCTTACCGAAGAATCCAGAAAAGCCAGAAACCTTTGATTTTTCTGAATCTTTCTGGATTCTGCCTGCTTCGCCTTCGGCTCGCAGCTAAAGGCTTGCCTTGCTAAGGCTTTTGCTATCGCAAAAGCCAAGCGCGGCGAGCCGCCGCGTAAGTGAAAGCGGCGGCATTTTAATAATGTCGCCGCTTTCACTTACGCGGCGACGTTCAGAATGACACTCCGACTACTTATTCAGACCTTCCTTAAGGAACAATACTCCTGGGGGATTACCCGACTCGCATGACCCGTTTCACGGATCATGCGGCGGGTAATGACGCTCCTTTTTTTTGGCAAAAATACTCCTGGGCTTTCCCCCCACCCCCTAATGCCGCACCATGCCGCCATCAACGGCCAGGACCTGGGCGGTGATAAAACTGGCGTGATCCGAGGCAAAGAACAAGGCCGCCCCAGACAAATCAGAGGGGACTTCCAGGCGCGAGATGGCTTGCAATTGCTCGGTAATGGTTTGGAATTTTTCGAGCAAATGCTCGGTTTCGGTGGTGTGGGTGCGGACCAAAGACGGGGCCAGGGCATTAACCGTGATGCCAAACTCGCCTAACTCGGTCGCCAAGGCGCGGGTAAAGCCGATAATCGCCCCTTTGCTCGCCACATAATGCACCAAATCGGCGGTTTTAATCCAAAAAGCGGTCGAGGTAATATTAATAATCCGACCCCATTGTTTTTCCTTCATCAGGGGAACAAATTGCTTCGCCATTAAAAATTGCGAATCAACGTTAATGGCAAACATTTCACGCCAATCGTCAAAACTCATCTCGTCAAATTTTTTCATCGGATAGATGCCGGCATTATTGATCAGCACATCACAATGCCCCCATTCTTGCCGCACAGCCTGACCGAAGGAGGCAACCTGGTCCGGGTTGGACACATCGGTGTGGCGAAACAAGAATTTCCGCCCCAATGACGTGACTTGGCGTTCGATCTCGTCGGCATCGTGAATATCGGCAATGGCAATATCGGCGCCATTTTCAGCAAAGGATAAGGCCAGGCCGCGTCCAATCCCGTCCGCGCCTCCGGTCACAACCACTTTTTTACCTTTAAGTCCAAAATTTGTTTCCGTCATGATTTCACCTACTGCATAATAATATATTGGGATCAGCTATTTTTTTTAGCGGATTTATTACGCGACAAATTTTTTCATTTGCGCTATAGAATAAATAGGCGGGATGAGTCATTCTACAAGCCAGTTACGTGCTAAAAGCCAGTTACGTGATAAGAATTCTCCCCCTCGTGCCATTACCAAACGGAAAATTATGCGCGATCATTCTGTTCAACCCCAGGCGACCGATTTGCCGCCGCTTCACCAATGTCCCATGCGGGTGGTTTATGCCGATACCGATGCGGGCGGGGTGGTTTACCATGCGCGTTATCTCGATATGGCCGAGCGGGCGCGGGCGGAAATGATGTTTGCCCTGGGTCTTAGCGAATTTATCCAAAGCAAACCGGGGGAGCCGTCAGGCAATCTGTTGGTCGTGAGGCGGGTCGAAATTGACTATCTGCGTCCGGCGCGGCTTTATGATGATTTAACCGTAACCAGTTATGTCAAAAAACTGGGGGGCAGTTCGTTTGATTTGCTCCAAGAAATCAGCGGTCACGACCAAATTCTGGTGCGGATAAATTTGGTGCTGGTGTGGATTGATGGGCAGTTCCGCCCCCAACGACTGCCCGCGCGTTTGCGGCAGGTGCTTGCCGCGAGGGGAGTCTGAAAGAGCGTCATTGCCCGTAAAGCAGGAGCGTCATTACCCTTGATCCAGCCAATCCAAATTGCGATTGGTTGGATCAAGGGTAATGACGCTCCCTTTTTTAAATCAGTCACGAAACCGCGCCTGATAGGCCGGGCGGGGGTCTCCCAGGCCGGCATCTTCGCGGCGGAGAATATTTTCCAAGGCTTGCTCGGAAGGTGGCAACAGCCCCAAATACAAAGCCCGACAGATTTCATAAGCCTGGCTCTGTGGCCAATCGGCGGGCAATAATTCGCGGGGCAATTGCGGATCATGCAGCACCAACCGCCGCCAGTCGTGAATCAGCAACAGCCGCAAAGCCAAGGCCAATTCCGAGGTGCCGTCATAGCCACGCTGCGCCGCGGCGGCAAGCGGTTCATAACGGCGGATAAAATCCTGGTAAGATGCCGCCACCGGCGGCAAATCCCACGCCGCGACCAAAGTTTGGGCCATGGGGCGGGCGAGATTATGCGCCCCGGCAAAGGGCGCGTCCGATGCTTCCATCACCATGACCTGGCCGCTGGCTTGGCATTCGGCGATGAGATTTTGCACCGCCGCTATTTTGCGCGCGGGATGGGCAAATAAATTAGCCGCAATGGGCGCGAAACCCGCCCATAATAACTCCTTGCGCAATTTCATGCGCGTCGGGGGTTCCAAAACTGCGATGCCCGCCATCCCCGCCCCCGCCTGACCCGCCCCCGCTTGCCCTGCCCCCGCCTGACCAATCCAGGCCGCATCCAAAATCATGACCAATCTCCATCTGCCATCCCAGGCCGGACGCGTTTGGTGATACACGAGTTTCATGGCCGCCTGTACGCGGTCTTCGCCTTGGGCGGTGAGGCGATATTGGCTGCGGCGGCCCTGGCGTTCACCGATGATCCAGCCCTCCTCGGCCAGGCGAAAGACCGAGGTGCGGGTGAGGCGTTCACCGATGCCGCACAAGGCCAGCAAATCGATCAAACTGCCAAGATAAACCCGCCCGCCGCGCGGCACCAACCCATCGCCAAACACCGTCATGGTCAGCGACTTGGCACGCGGGGCCGCCGCCGCCAATAACGAGGCAAACCAAGGCGGCGGGTTGGTGAGGGGCGGCGCGGCGAAGGATGGTTTTAACGCGGTCATAGTTATATTCCCCTATGCGGATAAGTTTATAACCCAATGCCATGAGCAACAGCAAAAAATTAATATGATGCAAAAATTTCTTGACAAGCGATTTTTCTGTATCATAATTTGATCATATTTATTGCGACCTACCCCGTCTATGGAACCCCCCTCAATGTACGCACAAATGGTCGAAACCGGCGCGACGACCGTCAAATCCGTCACCGATATGGATGAGGCCGAGAAAAATTTCCAGGCCCGCATCGACCGCGAGATCAAGATCGAACCGCGCGATTGGATGCCGGATGCCTATCGCAAGACCCTGATCCGGCAAATCTCGCAACATGCCCATTCCGAGATTGTCGGTCAATTGCCCGAAGGCAATTGGGTCACCCGCGCCCCGTCTTTGCAACGCAAGGCGATCTTGCTCGCCAAAATCCAGGACGAAGCCGGGCATGGTCTGTATCTTTATGCCGCCGCCGAGACGTTGGGGGTGTCGCGCGATGAATTGACCGAGGCATTGCTGGACGGCAAAGCCAAATATTCCAGCATATTCAATTACCCTACCCTGTCCTGGGCCGATATGGGGGCGATTGGCTGGCTGGTTGATGGCGCGGCGATTATCAATCAAATTCCGCTCTGTCGTTGTTCCTATGGCCCCTATGCGCGGGCGATGGTGCGGGTCTGTAAAGAGGAATCTTTCCACCAACGCCAAGGGTTTGACATTATGATGGCCCTTTGTCGCGGCAGCGCGGCGCAAAAATCCCTGGCCCAGGACGCGCTCAACCGTTGGTGGTGGCCGAGTCTGATGATGTTTGGCCCGCCCGATGGCGAATCGGTCAATTCGGCGCAATCTGCGGCCTGGCGGATTAAACTTTTTTCCAATGACGAATTGCGCCAACGCATGGTCGATCAAACCGTGCCACAAGCGGAATATTTGGGACTGACCATTCCCGATCCCGATTTGCATTTTGACGACTCCAGCGGTCATTATGTTTACGGCAAAATTGATTGGGAAGAATTCTACCAGGTGTTAAAGGGCAACGGCCCCTGTAACCGCGAACGCCTCGCCGCCCGCCGCACTGCCCATCATGACGGGGCCTGGTTCCGCGATGCCCTGGCCGCCCACGCCGCCAAACATGCCGCACAACCGAGCGATCAAAGGAATGCCGCTTCATGACAAAGCCCAAAGACGCGCCTTTGTGGGAGATTTTCATCCGCAGCCAGCATGGTCTCGCCCATAAACATGTGGGTTCGCTCCATGCCGCCGATGAAGAATTGGCGATCACTGCCGCCCGCGATGTCTATACCCGCCGCAATGAGGGGGTGAGCATTTGGGTGGTGCGATCCAGCGATATTTTCGCCACCGAACCCTCCGATCACGCCGCCTTGTTCGATTCCGCCCGCAGTAAAATCTACCGCCATCCCACATTTTTCCCCATGCCAGAAGAAGTGGGGAAGATTTAGCCCTCCCTGTCCCCCTTCATGATTAGGGAAAGTTCGGACTTTCCTTTAGGAAGGTCTGAATAAGTATAGTTTTACCCCCCCTTCTTTAGAAGGGGGGGATAGTTGAGCTTAGCTGCGAAGCAGCTTAGCGAAACTTGGGGGGGTTGAGATGTAGAAAATATGTTAATAGAATCTACCT
>JASGCR010000202.1 GCA_030054015.1 Candidatus Symbiobacter sp.
ATATATTAATAGAATCAACCTATTACACCAACCCCCCCAAGAAAAGCTTTGGCTCATAAGCACTCGCCAAGCTTTTCTATCCCCCCCTTCTAAAGAAGGGGGGGTAAGTAAATTTTCGACTTATTCAGACCTTCCCTAAGCAGGAAGAGGGTCGTAAAGGCGAAATGTCAAGGACACGGAGTAAAGACCGACTGTTCAACGAACCGATTTTTTTTCAGTAACCTGGGCCTCGGCGAAACTCGCCATACCGCTATGGCACAGGCTGGCGGCGCGGAGGATCGGTATGGCCAGGGCCGCGCCCGAGCCTTCACCCAGCCGCATATTGAAATTAAATAGCGGAATCTTGCCAATTATATCAAGCAATTTCCGATGGCCGCGCTCCGCCGAGCAATGCGCCACCAGGCAATGATCCAAATAACCAGGCGATAACGCATATAACACGGCGGCGGCGGCGGTACCGGCAAAGCCATCCAATATCACCGGCACCCCGGCATAGCGGGCGGCAATGATCGCCCCGATCATGGCGGCAAACTCGCGCCCGCCCACATCCGCCAATAATGCCAAAGGCTCGCCCTGGTGGGCCTGGTGGCGGGCGACCCCGGCCGCGACGATTTTCTGTTTGTGCTTAAGTTGGGTCGCATCAATGCCGGTGCCATGCCCAGTCCAATCAACGGCATCGCCGCCAAACAGGGCTAAGCATAGGGCGGCGGCGGCGCAGCTATTGCCGATGCCCATCTCGCCCAATGCCAATAAATCAATGCCAGGCTCCACCGCCATCATGCCATAGGCCAGGGCATGGACGCATTCTTCCTCGGCCATGGCCGAATGTTCGGTAAAATCATGCACCGGCGCAGCCAGATTCATTTCATATACCCGTAAATCGGCATCGGCCTGGCGGCAAAGTTGGTTAATCGCCGCCCCGCCACGGTTAAAATTAGCGACCATTTGCTGCGTGACTTCGGGCGGGTAAGCCGACACGCCTTGCGCCACCACCCCATGATTGCCGGCAAACACCGCCACCCGCGGGTGATCGATGCGGGGCGGATGCCGCCTTTGCCAAGCCGCCAGCCATTGGGCAATTTCTTCCAACCGCCCCAGCGATCCCGCCGGTTTGGTTAGGGTTTGCTCACGCGCCTGGGTCGCGGCAAGGGCGGCCAAATCGGGGCCGGGCATTTCTTTCAATATGCGGCGTATTTCAGCAAAGGATAGATTTTCTGAGGTCAGCGGGTTGATTTCAGATGCAGATTTTTGCGACAATGAATAGGCTCCTGCTGGTTTTTCCGATGCGCCCATTATTAGCGGAAAATCCAGACAATTGTAATTGCCATTTTTTCATCTCACCCCTATAGTTTGGGTTATGACCGCCCCGGCTGAACCATTTTCCAATCCTGTACCGGCTGCCGCCCCGTCCGACGATGCGCGTTCGGCGGCCAACGCAACCGGCAATAATGTGATTAAACTTTCCCGCAATACGGCGGGGGCTAGTCCTGGTCAAAATTCAGGCCAGACTCCGGGCCCAGGGAACAACCTGGGGAACAACCAGGGAAACCTCCAGGCGGGAAAATTGCCCCCGGCCAATGAAGCGGCGGAGCAGGCTTTGCTGGGGGCTTTGCTGCATAACAACCGCAATCTCGAAAAAGTGTCGGAAATCTTAAAACCCGAATATTTTTCGGTGCGGGTGCATGGCCGGATTTACCAATATATCAAAAATGTGATTGATCGCGGCCAGGTCGCCGATCCCATCACATTAAAACCTTATTTTAACAACGATCCCGATTTGAATGGCAGCCAGGAGGATGCCAATGATTATGGCGGGCTGGGCTATTTGGCGGTCTTGGCGGGGTCGTTGATTGCCACGGTTAATGTGGTGGATTATGCCAAGCAAATCCAAGATTTAGCCCTGCGCCGCGAATTGATTGGGGTGGCGGATGAGATCACCAACCGCGCCCATGATCCCGAACTCGATCCCGATGGGGTGAAACAAATCGAACTGGCCGAGGCGGAATTGTTTAACCTGGCCGAGACCGGGGCGCTTGAGGGCGGATTTGTCAATTTTGCGGTGTCGGCGGGGGCATCGTTGAAAATGGCCGAGGCGGCCTATCGTCGCGGCGGCGGACTTACCGGCATCACCACCGGTTTCCGCGATTTGGATCGGTTGCTGGGCGGGCTGCATCCCTCGGATTTGGTGATCATTGCCGGCCGGCCTTCGATGGGCAAAACCGCGTTGGCGACCAATATTTCTTTTAATGCCGCCAATCATATTCAGTTGTCAAACGCTCCTGGGGGATTACCCGCCGCGCCCCCCAATGCGTCTTCACCCGCCGCGCAGCGGTCGGGTGATCCAGTTGCATCGCCTAAAAAAACCGGCGTGGGATTTTTCAGTCTCGAAATGTCGGCGGAGCAATTGGCGACGCGTATTCTGGCGGAACGGATTAACGTTTCATCCGAACTCATTCGCCGCGGCGAACTTTATCCGGAAAATTTTGAGGCTTTGGTGGTGGCGTCGCAGCATCTATCGACTTTGCCCTTGTATATCGATGACACCGGTTCCCTGACCATTGGTTCCATCCGCACCCGTGCGCGGCGGTTAAAACGGCAATTTGGTTTGTCATTGATTGTGATCGATTATTTGCAATTGATCACCGGCATTGGCCGCAAAGAAAATCGGGTGCAGGAAATTTCCGACATCACCCGCGGCTTGAAATCTTTGGCGAAGGAGCTGGACGTGCCGGTGGTGGCTTTGTCGCAATTATCACGGGCGGTTGAGGCGCGCGACGACAAACGCCCGCAATTGGCAGATTTGCGGGATTCCGGCACGATTGAACAAGATGCCGATGTGGTCATGTTTGTCTATCGCGAGGAATATTATTTATCGCGCAAAGAACCGGAATTGGGGACATCCGAGCATGATGATTGGAAAGCCAAAATGGACATGGTGCATAACCGCGCCGAACTCATCATCGCCAAACAACGGCATGGGCCGATTGGCAACGTACGCCTGATGTTTGACGGGCGCACCACCAAATTTGCCGATTTGGCGGATAATGATGGCGGTTATGCTTCCGGCGAACCGGAAAGTTATTGATTTTTTTGGGTTTGTCTTTGCTGCCAGGCGGCCAGGATTTTCGCGGCGGCGCGTTGGCTGGGCTTGGTTTTTTCGCAGGCTTCGCCTTGTAAGGCCGCCGCCACTTTGCGCAAGCCGTCGGTTTGGCTTTGCCGCGCCGCACTGTCCTGCAATAACGGAGCCAAGGCCGCCGCCAATAAATCGGGGCGACAGCGCGATTGCAAATATTCCGGCATGATTTCGCGCCCGGCGATAATATTCGCCAAACCCACATGCGGTATTCGCGCCAGTAATTTGAACAACATAAAGGTAAGCCAGCTCACGCGATAAGCAATCACGCTCGGCAATCCGGCCAGCGCGAGCTCCAACGTCACCGTCCCCGATGCGGCCAGGGCTGCACCTTTGGTCGCGGCGGCGGCAAAGGCTTCCCATTTGGCTTGTTCATCATCGGCAGCCAGGGCAATCACCCGCCAGGGCAGGGCGGCCAGCATATTTTTCCATTGCGGATCATGATGATACAGATTTTGACTGGCGGCAGCGAGCGGCAATATCACCACCGGCGGCGGCTCATGCGGCGGCCAGTTTTTCGCCAATAACTGCAACGCGGCGGTGAATTGCGGCACCAGGCGGATAAATTCGTTGCGGCGGCTGCCCGGCAATAAAATGATAATTTTTTGCGGGTCGGCAATGGCGTGGGAGCGGCGGAATTGTTCGCCATCGCCTGGCTGTTGGGGATAGGATTCAATCACCGGATGCCCGACATAGTCGCACGCCACCCCGTATTGGTTAAAAAATTCCGGCTCGAACGGGAGCAGGGCAAGCATAAGATCGGTCTCGTGTTTAAGCGCACGGGCGCGTCCCGGCCGCCACGCCCAATGTTGCGGCGCGACAAAATGCACCCGCAAGGTATGGTCGGTTTTGCCGAGTTTGCTCGCCACCCGAAGACCAAAAGCTGGCGCATCAATCGTGAGTAATATATCGGGTTTTTGGTGCTGGATATGTTTGGTCGTTTCCTTGATACGTCGCAACAGGCGCGGCAGATGGGGCAGTATTTCGGCAATGCCGATTAATGAAAGTTCCCGCATGGCGAAGCGGGATTTTGCCAGCCCCGCCTTTATCATATGTTCGCCGCCTATGCCGTCGAAAATGATTTCGTCGCCGCGTTGGGTGGCGGCGTGGTTTAAGGCGGTCATTAATTTCCCGCCCAGCACATCGCCCGATGCCTCGCCCGCGATAAGGAAGATTTTGAGGGGATGGGACATTTGTAATATTTCAAAAGGGGTTGCATGAAGCTGTTAAATTGGGTATAGAATGTAAGTAAGTGTGGGAAGTTATTCGTTCAGACCTCAGTTTCTAATGGATGGCCTGAATAAGTTACTATCTTGCCAAAAGAACGGCGCATTTGCGAGCGGCGCAGCCGCGAAGCAATCCAGTAACATCCTGAAATTGCTAGATTTTTCTGGATTGCTT
>JASGCR010000203.1 GCA_030054015.1 Candidatus Symbiobacter sp.
CTTCCTAAGCAGGAAGGGGGGGTCATAAGCGTTTATCGACTTAATCAGACCTTCCTAATCAGGAAGGGGGGGTCTAACATACTGAAATTATTAGATATTAATTTTGGATCAGGCTCTAACTTATTGAAACTGCAACACATTAACTCCAAATCAAACTCTAAGACGCAACGCCATAATGAAGGGTTAAATCGGGCAGTCCGCTTAAATGCCGCAACATCTCATCGTTAATCCGCAAGCCCTGGCGCGATCTCAATTGGATATGCTGGTGATCAAACCGCAAATGGATGGTTAATTTTACTTTACCATGTTCGGATTTAGCCAGTAATTGCTGTAATTTTTGCGCCGTATCGACCGACCAAGTCGATAGATGCAAATTGGATATTTGTTTCTCAAGATATTTATCCAATAATTCCGCCTTTTCAAGCAGTAATCTTTGGCCTGAATCACGGGAAGCGTTGTCTGAATTACCCGATTTGGTGTTATCATTGCCGCGGTTGTTAAAATTATTGCTGCGATTATCCTCTTTTGATTTCAGGGTTAATAATAATTTATGGCCGGGCTGTAAAATATTGCGGAATTCCTCTAAACCCGATTGAAACACCATGATCTCAAAGCCGCCAAACTCATCGCTTAACTGCACAAAGGCGAATTTATTGCCTGATTTGGCGGTACGCTCGCGGCACTCCAACACCAAAGCGGCAATTTGGATTTCCTTTTGACTTAAGATTTGCGGATTATTCAGCGATTTGCTGGTGGCTATTCGGCGGATGGCGGCGATGCGCGGGCGGTCATCGGCCAGAGGATGGGCGGTTAAATAAAACCCCAGGGCGGCTTTCTCAAACCCGCGTTTTTCCTCGTCGCTCCAATTGGTAATTTGCGCGCTGGGCGATAAAATCCCATGCTCAACCAGGGTTTTTTCGCTCGCATCCTGGGCCTGGTGCGACGAAGGGCTGGTTTTACCCGAAATTTTGGATGACCCGCTCGCCATGCCGCCGCCGGCCCCAAACAAAGCCGATTGATTGCTTTGTTTGGCACGCTGTTGCTCGGCGGCCTTGGCCAGGATACCCTCGGCGCAGCCATAGACCAAGGCCCGATTGGGCAAAATCCCATCAAACGCCCCGGCGGCCGCCAATTGCTCGATTTGGCGTTTATTGAGGCCTTGCGGATCGATGCGCTCGGCCAAATTAATGACCGAGGCGAATTTTCCCGCCGCCATGCGCTCGTCCACCAGTTTTTGCATCGCCGCCGGCCCAACATTTTTCACCGCCGCCAAGCCATAACGAATTTTTTTCTGAATTTTTGGGGTATCCCCGCCGCCTTTGCCCCCCTCTGTTTTAGCGGAGATTTTTTCAACCGAAAACTCCACCTGCGAATGGTTAAGATCGGGCGGCAGTAATTCCAGGCCCGAGCGGGCAATTTCCTGCCGCAACACATCTAATTTATCGGTATTATTCATATCCAATGTCATTGATGCCGCAAAAAACTCGGCGGGATAATGGCATTTCAACCAGGCCGTCTGCCAGGTCACCAAAGCATAGGCCGCCGAATGGCTTTTGTTAAAGCCGTAACCGGCGAATTTCTCCATTTGGTCGAAAATATGTTTGGCATCTTTAGCCGAAAGCCCGTGTTTTTTGGCCGCACCGGCGGCGAAATCTTCGCTTAATTTGGCCATTTCCTTGGGGTCTTTTTTCCCCATGGCGCGGCGCAGCAAATCGGCTTGGGCCAGGGTAAATCCGGCCATTTCCTGCGCCGCCTGCATCACCTGTTCTTGGTACACCATAATGCCAAAGGTTTCGCGCAAGATTCCTTCGAGGGCGGGATGGAGATAGGTGCTTTTCTCTTTGCCGAGTTTGCGGTTGATAAAACTGGGGATATTTTCCATCGGGCCGGGACGGAACAAGGCCACCACCGCAATGATTTCCTCGAACCGGTCGATTTTCAGTTTAACCGCCAGATCGCGCATCCCGGAACTTTCCAATTGGAACACGCCGGTGGTATCGCCCGCCGCCAACATCCGCCACACCGCCGCATCGGTCATGGGCAGTTCTGCCAATTCGATTTTGCGCCCCTCTCCCTGTTCAATTAATTGAATGGTTTTGGCAATCACGGTTAGGGTTTTCAAACCCAAAAAGTCGAATTTCACCAAACCGGCTTGCTCGGCAATTTTCATGCTATATTGGGTGGCAGGCAGGCTGGCGCGCGGATCACGATAAAGCGGCAAAAGTTCGGTCAAGGGGCGGTCACCAATCACCACCCCCGCCGCATGGGTCGAGGCATGGCGATACAGCCCCTCAAGCTGCATCCCGATTTCGAGCAATTTGCGAATATCGGGATCGCTGTCGCGCTGTTGCTTTAATTGCGGTTCGGAGTCGATGGCTTTGGCGAGGCTTATGGGATTGGCTGGATTTTGCGGCACGATTTTGCAGATGCGATCCACCTGGCCATAAGGCATCCCCAACACCCGCCCGACATCGCGCAACACCGCCCGCGCCTGGAATTTTCCAAAAGTGATGATTTGTGCCACCCGCTCATCGCCATAACGCCCGCGCACATATTCAATCACTTCGTCGCGGCGATCCTGGCAGAAATCCACGTCAAAATCGGGCAGTGACACGCGATCAGGATTCAAAAACCGTTCAAACAACAAATTATACGGAATGGGATCAAGATCGGTAATTTGAATCGCATAAGCCACCAGCGACCCCACCCCCGACCCGCGGCCTGGCCCCACCGGAATGCCGCGCTGCTTCGCCCAGTTGATGAAATCGGCCACGATCAGGAAATACCCATCATAGCCCATTTTATTGATCACGCCGAGTTCAAATTCCAAACGTTGCCAATAGGTTTTTTCCAGGTCGGGTGTTATCGGCGGATGGGTCACCAGAGAATGGGCCAGGCGGCGGCGCAGGCCATTCTCGGCATTGTCGCGCAGCATGGTTTGCTCGATGGCGCGGCCAGGTTCAGCGTTTTCCCCGGCCAGAAAGGGCGGCAAAATCGGCGCGTGATGTTTTGGCCAGAAGGAACATCTTTGCGCAATCACCAAACTATTGGCGATGGCTTCGGGCAGATCGGCAAATAATTCCGCCATTTGAGCCGGGGATTTGAAATAATGATGCGGGGTGACGCGGCGGCGTTCCGGCACATCGCGGGTGACCCCCTCGGCCACCGCCAGCAGCACGTCATGGGCTTCGTACATAGCAGGGGTGGCGAAATACACGTCATTGGTGGCAATGAGCGGGATGTTTTTGCCATAAGCCCAATCGATTAAAATTTTTTCAATCTCGTCGTAACTGCGTTGCCAGCCTTCGCGCAATATGTGACCTTGTTCAGGATAGCGTTGGATTTCAATGTAAAAGCGGTCTGGGAAAATTTTTGCCAATTGATCGCATAATTTTTCTGCATCCGCGTCCTGGCCGGCCCGCAATTTAAGGCAAATTTCCCCGGTCCAGCCGCCGGAAAAGGCGATGATGCCAGGGGCATAGCGGGCGAGCAATTCCAGCGTGACATGCGATGAAACCGTAATTGCTGCCGCGGGCGAGGTCGCCGCCACCAGCATTTTCTCGTTATCCAAATAGGACTGGCTCACCAATTTCATCAAATTGCGCCAGCCGGTTTCATTTTGCGCCAACAAGGTGATGCGGTGACTGCCTGAACTATGTTGTTTATAAGCATCCGCATCCGACAGCAATGTCACCTGGCATCCCATCAGCGGTTTGAGGCCTTGGGCGGCGGCTTTTTGGGCAAATTCCAAGGCTCCGAACAGATTATCGCTGTCGGTGATACCAATGGCCGGCATTTTGTTCGCCACCGCCAATTTGATCAATTGCTCAAGCGGAATCGCCCCTTCCGACAGGGAATAGGCCGAATGCGTCGATAAATGAATGAATCTTTTTTCCATCATGCGGGGGATAATAGCAGATTTTTTTTAGGCACAAGATTTTTTGAAATTTTTTTTGATTAAAATATGTTTTTAAGGTTAATATCATAATCGCACTGTCAAACACGGGGGGGTATCATGAACGACAAACAACACCAGGAAGTCGCTCGCTATTTAATTGGCTTGGCGATTGTTGCCACGATCTCGTTTGTAGGGTATATGTGGGGACATGTTGACATCAGCCCAATCAGTGCGATATTGTTGTTTTTGATGATACCGATTCTGTTTTTTGGCGCACTCTATTTCAGAAGGGATAAATAACATGAATGGTGGCGATTGGGCCCTGGTTGGGTTAATGGTTGCGGTCGGTTTGCTGTGCCTTTATGATCATCTTTCGGTCAAACGGTCAAAAGCAAAGGCCAGCAATCAATAAGTATTGTTATATGCGGGTGTAGCTCAATGGTAGAGCAGAAGCTTCCCAAGCTTACGACGAGGGTTCGATTCCCTTCACCCGCTCCAGAATTTGAGGCCGTGTGTCCTTGTAAATTCGCCTTTATGCCCCCCCTTCCTAAGGAAACTCTGAATAAGTCGAAAATCTCTTTACCCCCCCTTCTTTAGAAGGGGGGGATAGAA
>JASGCR010000204.1 GCA_030054015.1 Candidatus Symbiobacter sp.
AAGTTGCTTCGCAACTAAGCTCAACTATCCCCCCCTTCTAAAGAAGGGGGGGTAATACTAGACTTATTCGGACTTTCCCTAAGGAAACTCTGAATAAGTCGAAAATTTACTTACCCCCCCTTCTAAAGAAGGGGGGGTAAAACTAGACTTGTTCAGACCTTCCCTAAGCAGGAAGAGGGGGGGGCATAAAGCGGAATTCATTTGGAAACAGAGTCTAATGGCCAATTTTGCCAGAGAATTTTATGCGCAAAGGAGTTCATTGATGCCGCATCCGACTCATGACCAGCCGACCCCGCCCAACGCCGCCCCAGGCACCGAATTATTGCGCGTAACCAACATCCGCAAAGCCTTTCGCCGTGCCGATGACAGTGAATTATTGGTGTTGGATTCGATCAATCTCACCTTGCGCAAGGGGGAAATTGTCGGCTTATTGGGGCGATCCGGATCGGGTAAATCGACCTTGTTGCGGGCGATTTGCGGCTTGGTGCATCCCAGTTCCGGCTCGGTCACGTTTCGCGGCCACGAAGTCGAAGGCCCCACCGATGGCATTACCATGGTGTTCCAAAACTTCGCCCTATTCCCCTGGTTGTCGGTACAGGAAAATGTCGAATTGGGATTAGAAGCCCGCCAGGTTGACAGCAAACAAGCCCGCATCCGCTCCGAATCGGCTTTAAGTTTGGTGGGATTGTCGGGCTTTGAATCCGCCTATCCCAAGGAATTATCGGGCGGAATGCGGCAACGGGTCGGATTTGCCCGCGCCCTGGTGGTTGATCCCGAAATTTTATTGATGGACGAGCCCTTTTCCGCCCTCGATGTGCTGACCGCCGAGAGTTTGCGCAACGAATTCATGGATTTATGGAGCGAAGGCCGCATTCCCATCGGGGCGGTACTCATCGTTACTCATAATATCGAAGAAGCGGTACAGCTTTGTGACCGGGTGGTGATATTTTCCTCCAACCCAGGCCGCATCATTGCCGAGATGCCGATCCATCTCCCGCGTCCGCGTGACCGCAATGACGAGGCCTTTCGCCAAATTGTCGATGATATTTATGTGCGCATGACCGAAGGGCCGCAACCCACCAGCACCGGCACCCGCCAGCACCGCGCCCCGATGAGTGAGCGTCTGCCCGCCGTGGGCAGCAATCAAATGGCCGGGTTGCTTGAGGCCCTCGAAAGCGATTATCAAGGCCGCGCCGATTTGCCGCAACTGGCCGATGCCTTAGCCCTTGAGATTGACGATCTCTTCCCGATAGCCGAGGCCTTGCATTTATTTGGTTTCGCCGATGTCGGTCAGGGCGACATAGTCCTCACCCATGCTGGCCGCGCCTATGTCGAGGCCGATACCAACGCACGCAAACATATTTTCGCCGAGCATTTGCTCGCTCATATCAGCCTGGCTGCCCACATCCACCGCGTCTTGGTGGAGCGACCCAACCACCGCGCCCCCAAACACCGCTTTATCGCCGAATTGGAAGACCATTTCAGCGATGAAGAAGCACAATCCGTGCTGGAAACCGCGATTGAATGGGGACGGTGGGGGGAGGTGTTTGCCTATGACCATAAATCCGGTCTGTTGCGGTTAGAAACCAATAGCGACACCCCGCCCGCCGCCGCTAATACGTAGCGCGTCCGCCCGACAGGTCAAACACCGCGCCGGTGGTAAAGGAATTTTCCTGGCTCACGAGCCAGGCGACCATCGCGGCAATTTCCTCGATAGTGACAAACCGCCCGCGCGGGATTTTCGACAGCATGAATTTCACATGCGCTTCGCCTTGCTGATCGAGTATGGCGGTCTTGGCGGCGGCTGGGGTAATCACATTCACGGCAATGTCATGGGATGCCAATTCTTTGCCCAATGATTTGGTGAGGGCAATCACCCCCGCCTTTGACGCCGAATAAGCGGCGGCATTGGGGTTGCCCTCTTTACCAGCAATCGAGGCGATATTAACGATGCGACCATAGTTTTGGGCGATCATATGCGGCACCACCGCCTGGCAACAATAAAACACCCCATTCAGGTTAATATCGATGATTTGCCGCCAAGTTTCCGCAGGATATTGGATGAGTGGCAAGGTCACCCCGGCAATGCCGGCATTATTGACCAAAATATCGATTTTTTGCCAATGTTTAAGGGTTTCCTCGGTTGCGGTTTGCACCGATTTTTCGTCGGTCTGATCCATGACAAAGGCGCGGGCGTTTGGGATTGCTTTGGCGGTGGCGGCGGCCAGCTCGCCATCAACATCCCAAACCGCCACCAGCGCCCCCGATGCCGCCAATTTTTCGCAAATGGCGCGACCAATGCCTTGCGCCCCGCCAGTGACGATGGCGACTTTGTGGTTAAGATCAATGTGGTTGGGCATGTATTGCAACGAAAGTAATGAAAAAACTGACGGCTCCCGCCCGTGCGGGTGGTGCTGCCGGTGGGGATCGAACCTACGACCTCTCCCTTACCAAGGGAGTGCACTACCACTGTGCTACGGCAGCATGACACAACGAACAAGGCAGGGTTTACACCATCGAAATTAACTAGGCAAGGATGATTTTCAGAAAAATAACATGTTTCTGAAAAATGACCGGTTTCAGAAAGGCGATAAGGCGACGGTCAAAATTTACCCACGGTCATGGGATAACGGCGGTCGCGGCCAAAGGCGCGGCGGGTCAGTTTGGGGCCGGGGGCGGATTGCCGCCTTTTATATTCCGACCGCCGCAAGAGTTGCTGGATTTTAAGAACCATGGCCTGGTCATAACCGGCCGCGACAATCTCGGCCAGGGAATGTTCGTCCTCGATCATGCGCTCAAGGATCGCATCCAATATGTCATAAGGCGGCAAGCTGTCCTGGTCGGTTTGGTTGTCACGCAATTCGGCACTGGGGGCTTTGGTGATGATGCGCGGCGGAATGGGGGATGCAATGGGGTGGCGGCTAAAAGACGGGATGTGGGCATTGCGCCAGGCCACCAATTGATACAGCCGGGTTTTGTACATGTCCTTGATCGGGGCATAGCCGCCGCACATATCGCCGTAAAGCGTCGCATAGCCGGTAGCGATTTCGGATTTATTGCCGGTGGTCAGCACCATAAAACCGGTGTGATTGCTGACCGCCATCAAAATCATGCCACGGGCGCGGCTTTGGATGTTTTCGGCGGTGATGCCGGTTAATTTTTCGCTGTCGCCCGCCAAGTCGCCCGCCAAAATCGGTGCCACCATCTGGTCAAACGCTGTCATGGCCGGGGTAATGCCGACATCATCCAGGCGGATGCCCAGTTTGGCGGCCAGTTCCATGGCATCCTCAAGGCTGGTGGCGGCATTATAGCATGACGGCATCATCACCGCCCGCACCCGCTCCGCCCCCAAAGCATCCGCCGCCAACACGGCGACCAGGGCCGAATCAATCCCGCCGGATAGACCCAACACCACGCCGGGGAAATTATTTTTAACGACATAATCGCGGAGTCCCACCAGGGCGGCTTGGTAATCCAATTCCTCATCACTTGGTTCGGGCGGCAAGGGCGCGAGGCGGGTGGGCTGTAAAATATTTTCTGCGTCCAATTGCCAGGTGCTTAGAGCATAAGTTTCGGCAAAAGCGGGCAATTGCAGCACCCGTTTGGCATCCGCCGACAGGGCGAATGATGCCCCATCAAACACCAAATCATCCTGGCCGCCCAGCTGGTTGAGGTAAACCAATGGCAGCCCGGTTTCCTTGACCCGCGCCACCGCATGGTCGTCGCGTTGCCGGGCTTTGCCGCGTTCATAGGGCGAGCCATTCATGACCAATAATATTTGCGCCCCGGATTCGGCCAGGCATTCGGCAACTTCGTCGCCCCACATATCTTCGCAAATCATCACCCCCAATTTGACGCCCGCCACCCTAAGCGGCCCCGCCAATTCGCCCTGGCAAAAATAGCGTTTGTCATCAAACACCCCATAATTGGGCAACAAATATTTTTTGCGGAGGGCTTTGATATGGCCTTGTTCGATCATGATGGCGGCATTATAGGCGCGGTCATTTTCGCGCCACAAACTACCCAGCAAAATCGCGGTTGGTTGGCCGATGGTGGCCTGGCAAATTTGCTCGAGTTCCGCCGCGGCCTGGGCGATGGCATCGGGGTTTTGCAACAAATCTTCGGGCGGATAGCCCCACAATGCCATTTCGCTGGTCATTAACAGATCGGCCGAATCGCGCACCGCCTGGCGATAGGCATCGATAATTTTGGCGGCATTGCCAGCAAAATCGCCTATTTTCGGATTAAATTGCAATAATGCGAGGGTGAGATTTTTGTCAGTCATTGGGGGGTGTGCGTTTGATAAAAATGGTTGCATTGCGAAGAAATCTTTTATGGCTCGATTTATACTATGCCCCCCTTCCTGCTTAGGGAACCTCTGAATAAGCCCTAAGAGTGTCATTCTGAGGTTAGAAAAGTCCGCGCGTAAGCGCGGGTAACTTTTCTTGACCAGAATCCAGAAAAGCCAGAAACCGTTGAATTTTCTGGCTTTTTCTGGATTCTTCG
>JASGCR010000205.1:0-4135 GCA_030054015.1 Candidatus Symbiobacter sp.
CCTTTGGAAGTATTGTAAGCGTGGCTTTTTGCCGTCAGGATAGTATTAGCAAATCATTTTTCTGTGCGCAAGCGGTTTGTTTCATGCGGCAAATAATTCTGACCTTCCCTCTCAACCCGAGTACATAAATTGCATATATTAAGAACGCTCACCCCCAACCGCGAAGCCGAACACGCCGTCGATTTGGGACAAACCCCGGCCGACATGGTGATATTATCGGCAGCCGACAGCGATTTTCTGCCCATCCAGGCCGCCGCCCACCGCTTAAATGAAACGGAAAAAGATTTTCCCACCCTGCGGCTGGCGCATTTATTGTCGCTGGGGCATCCGGCCTCGATTGATCTCTATGCGGATAAAATAATGTCGCAAGCCAAAATCGTACTTGTGCGGTTGCTGGGCGGGGTGCGTTACTGGCCCTATGGGGTGGAGATGCTGCGCCGCCTGGCGGATGAAAAACCCCTAAAACTCGCTATGATTGATGGCGAAGCCCGCCTGGATGCGGAATTGGCGGCAAAATCAAATATCACGCCGGAAATTCTCGCGCGGCTGCATGAATATTTTGCCCTGGGCGGGGGGGAAAATGCCGCCGCCCTGTTGCGCGTGATGGCCGCGCTCGCCGCCAACCGCCCGATTAATCTCGCCGATTTTCCAACCCATCCGGCGATACCGCCCTTTGGTCGGTCGCGCCTGGTCACCGACCATGATCTGCCGCACCATGCGCCAAGGGCAAAAATCATTTACTACCGCGCATTGGAGGCCACCGGCGATGTCGCCCCCATCCAGGCTTTGGCGGCGGCCATGGCGGCGCGTGGCGTGAAGGCCATGCCCATTTTTGTCCCCAGTTTGAAAGATGCGGCGGCCTTGGCGTTTCTGCGCCAGCACATCGCCCCCACCCCGCCCGATCTTATCATCACCCTGACCCATTTCGCCGCCAGCCCGTTTGCATCCGGGGATGCGCTCAATTTCGCCGCCAGCGATTGCCCAATTTTACAGGGGATTTTAAGCAGCGATGCGGTTGAAACCTGGCAAAGCGGCTCGCGCGGTTTAAGCCCGCGTGATCTGGCGATGGCGGTGATGCTGCCGGAATTGGATGGCCGCCTGCACGGGCGGGTGATTTCGTTCAAGCAAATTGCCACCCCGGATGGGCTGACCCAATTTGCCACCGCCCGCCACCAACCGGTGGCTGCATTGGTGGACTCCCTGGCCGATTTAGCTGCCGCCTGGATTAAACTGCGTCATAAACCCAATCATGCCAAAAAAATCGCCCTCATGCTCGGCAATTATCCGGTGCGCGATGGCCGCATCGCCAATGGAGTCGGCCTTGATACGCCGCAGGCCGTGATCGATTCCCTGCTCAGTATGGGCATCGCCGGGTATGAAATTGGTACGCCGCCGCGCGACACCAAAACATTGATGGATCAATTAACCCAAGGCCCCACCAACGACCTGGCGCGGCGCAAATCGCGTGAAACCGAAATTTTGGCTGATCCGGCCACGATTTTTTACCGCCTCGGCGATTACCAACGCGAATTTGCCAAATTTTCACCGCAATTGCAAAAACGGGTGATGGAAAAATGGGGAATTCCCGCAACTGACCCGTTTTTGGCACGGAATCCTGGCGGTGAATTGGGATTCCCCCTCGCCGCCCGCTTGTACCAAAATATCGTCGTGATGGTGCAACCACCGCGCGGGTACGAATTGGCAAAATCTCAGCAAAATTATCATGATCCGGCTTTGATACCGCCGCATTATTACTGGGCGAGCTATCTGTGGCTGCGGACAATTTTTAACGCCGACGCGCTGGTGCAAATGGGCAAGCATGGGACGCTGGAATGGTTGCCGGGCAAAGCGGTGGGCCTGTCGCCCGATTGTGTGCCTTTGGCGATGTTGGGTGCGATGCCGGTGATTTATCCCTTTATCGTCAATGATCCGGGCGAGGGCAGCCAAGCCAAACGCCGCAGCGCGGCGGTGATTATTGACCATCTTACCCCCCCTTTGACCCAGGCGGGTTCTTATGGCGAGGCGGCGCAATTAGAGGCCTTGCTGGATGAATATGATGCCGCCCGCCACCTGGATGCCAAACGGGTTGCTCCGCTGCTCGCTGCCATCACCGAATTGGCGGAGAAATCTGGCCTGGCGACCGAGGCCGGCCTGCAATTGCCCGCCAAGCGCGACGGTTTTACCGAACAGATTCTGCCGCAATTAGATGCCTATTTGTGTGATCTCAAAGAATGGCAAATCCGCGATGGGCTGCATCGGTTCGGTCAATCGCCAGGGGGCGCGTCCGAGGCCGCCATGTTGCTGGCTTTATCGCGTGTTCCCCGCGGGAGCGGCCAGGGGGCGGATGCGTCTTTGTTGCGGGCTTTGGCGGCGGATTTTGACCTGCGGTCATCACCAAATTCGGTGCTGTTTGATCCCTTGACGGATGATCTGTCGGCGGTTTGGCGGGGCGGAAAACCGCAAGAATTGCTTGACTTAAGCGAACAACCCTGGCGGCATAGCGGCGACACGTTGGAGCGGTTGGAGATTTTTGCCCAAAATTTAATATCGCATTTGCGAGCGGGCGGTTCCGCCCGCGAAGCAATCCAGCAAAACAAAAACTTGCTTACCAAAACCCAACCCGTTCTTAACTGGATTACCACCGACCTCGCCCCGCGCTTAAAAAACTCCGGAAAGGCGGAAATGGCGGCGTTGCTGGCTTCATTGAGCGGAAGATTCGTCGCCCCCGGCCCGTCCGGCGCACCAAGCCGTGGTCGCCCCGATGTTTTGCCCACCGGTCGCAATTTTTACGCCCTCGATGCGCGGGGGATGCCGACCCAGGCGGCTTGGCGGCTGGGCTGGCATTCGGCATGTTTGATGTTAGAGCGGCATCTCCAAGACCAGGGCGAGGATTTGCGCCATGTGGTGCTGTCCTGTTGGGGGACGGCGCAAATGCGTACCGGCGGCGATGACATCGCCCAGGCCTTGGCTTTGCTGGGGGTACAGCCGCTTTGGGAACCCGAATCCGGGCGGGTGATTGGTTTCGAGATCATGCCGGTGACGGTTTTGGGGCGACCGCGCGTCGATGTGACGCTTCGCATTTCGGGATTTTTCCGCGATGCCTTTGCCAATTTGATTGATTTATTTGACCGCGCCAGCCGCGCCGTCGCCGCCATTCCGACCGACCTCGAATCGGCGGAAGAAAACCCCCTTGCCCAGGCCTGCCGCCAGCGTACCGCCGCGTTGTGCAGCGAAGGAATCGATCAAGCGACCGCGCAATTATTGGCGGGATACCGTGTGTTTGGGGCGCAGCCCGGTTCCTATGGGGCCGGTCTGCAACATATTATGGATCATAATCAATGGCAAACCGATGCTGAATTGGCGGCGGTGTTTTTGGCCTGGGGGCGTTTTGCCTATGGCAGCGATGGCCAGGGCGGGGCTGTGGCGGGGGATGAGCGGTTGGCGGTTTCCCACCACCACCCCAGCGACCAACTCGCATCTTGGCAAGAATCCGCCCTGAAGACATTGCTCGCCGCCAGCCAAGCCGTGGTGCAAAATCAAGATAACCGCGAGCATGATCTGCTCGATTCCGATGATTATTACCAGTTCGAGGGCGGGTTGGCCGCGACCATCAAGCATCTGTCGGGTTCCTTGCCCGCGATTTATCACAATGATCATGCTTTGCCGGAAAAACCGGTGATTCGCACCTTGTCCGAGGAATTGACGCGGGTCATCCGCGCCCGCCTGTGCAATCCGCGTTGGTTGGACGGGGTGCGGCTTCATGGCTATAAAGGCGCGGCGGAAATGGCCGCCAGTTTGGATTATTTGGCGGCGTTTCAGGCCCTCACCCACCTGGTGACCGATGCCCAAATTGACCGCGTCTATGCCGCGTTATTGGGTGACGAAGTCAATTTGGAGTTTTTGCGGGCGCATAATCCGGCGGCCTTGCGCGAATTGGCGGATAAGTTTCAGCATTTATTGGATCGCGGGCTGTGGCAGTCGCGGCGCAATGCGACATTAATGGAGATTCGGGGGTTTTTGGGGGGGTAGGTTTTTGTATGCCAATTACAAGAGCGTCATTACCCGCCGAAATCTAAAAAGAAGAGCGTCATTACCCGCCGAAATCTAAAAAGAAGAGCGTCATTACCCGCCGAAA
>JASGCR010000205.1:4235-4485 GCA_030054015.1 Candidatus Symbiobacter sp.
TCTAAAAAGAAGAGCGTCATTACCCGCCGGACTGCAAGCGGATTTCCGCTTGCAGTCCGAGTCGGGTAATCCCCCAGGAGTATTATTCCTTAAAACTCCTGGGGGATTACCCGACACGAAACATCCGTGTTACACGGATATTTCGGCGGGTAATGACGCTCCCTTTTTCGACGCTCCCTTTTTTAGGACTTAATTAGACTTTCCTTAGGGAAACTCTGAATAAGTCGAAAATTTGTTTACCCCCCCTTCT
>JASGCR010000206.1 GCA_030054015.1 Candidatus Symbiobacter sp.
CCTAAGCAGGAAGGGGGGGTCATAAAGCTGAAATCATTTGGAAACGGAGTATAAATCAATAACAAATCCGGTTTGACATGGCATTCACGATAACCACGCCAGATGCCTTTTAATCCGTGATCGCGGTATTTGGCATCAAGGGGAATATCGCTGGCCAAAAGACGGATGATAGGCGGCAAATCTTTCGTAAGGAAGGTCTGAATAAGTAGCAAAAGTCACTGACCCCCCCTTCCTAAGCAGGAAGGGGGGGTCAGCACTACTTATTCAGGCCTTCCGTAAGAACATCTCGGTATTTGCCGCGATGCACCTGCTTTACGTCTTTTTCGAATTGATGGGTCTGTTTAACCTCACGCATGTTTTTGCGCTGCCAATTGTTCTTCTTGTTCGACTTCATTTTTTACGTCTTGCAGCCAATGACAAAACTCATCTACGCTTAGTGTTGTGGTTTCGCCCCGCTCATATTGCGCAAACGACTCCAAAGTCGTCGCATTCGGCCTAAATTCGCGGTCAGGTTCAACCTCATAAAGATTATCGATCATACCGCTCTTCCTTCCAGGGATCGCCAGTATTGTGATAGCCGCGATTTTCCCAATAGCCCAATTTATCCTCGGCGATAAATTCGATGCGTTTGATCCATTTGGCGGATTTCCAGAAATAAAATTGCGGCACAATGGCGCGTACTGGGCCGCCATGTTCGCGCGGCAATAATTCGCCCTGCCAGGAATGGGCTAACAACACATCTTCGTCGCTAAATTGTTTCAGGGTTAAATTGGTGGTATAGCTGTCTTGGCTGTGAAACATGAGATAACGCGCCGCGGCCAAAGGCCGCACCACCGACAATATATGGGCGGCACTAACCCCCATCCATTCATTATCGTAACGCGACCAAGCGGTGACGCAGTGAATGTCGGACACCCAGGTGACTTGCGGTTGGCTAAAAAATTCCAGCCAATCCCAGGTGACCGGATTTTCGACCAAGCCATCGATGGTCAATTTCCATTTCATGCGGTCAATATTGGGTTGCACCCCCAAATCGAGAATCGGCCAATTTTTGACCTCGTGTTGACCCGGCGGCAAGCGGTCGCGGCCACGGATGCCGGTTTTGCCAGTGAGCAATCGCCCTTCTTCGGCCCATTGGCGTTTTTTGTCCAATAATTTCTGGCGTTTGGCATCTGTATCAAATATACCCATGGCAGCCCCCATCAAAAGGCGATTTTATCGCGGTCAGATCACCTGGTATGATCGTACGCATGGTACCAGTCGAAAATAAGTTGAGGATACGCCATATTCACGCAAATGGGCAGTATTTTTAGCAACATCCCCCCCACCCTTTGGAGAAAACCATTCTGACCGCCTCGTTATTGACCTTGCTGATAAAAGGCCTGGTGATTGGCATTGGCGTGTCGGCACCGGTCGGGCCGGTGGCAACGCTCTGTGTGCGGCGCAGTTTGGTGTTTGGGCTGCGTTTGGGGCTGTTCACCGGTGCCGGCGCGGTCATGGCCGATTTGATCTATGCCGTACTCGCCCGTTTGGGGAGTGCGGTACTTGCGTCCTGGGTGTTGGAATATGGTTTTTGGCTGCGCCTGGTGGGGGGCGCGGTCATGTTAGGGATGGCTTGGGTCACCTGGCGTACCCCCAACGCCTCGCTTGTTACCGAGCCAGAAGCGACCAGCCCCCGCAGCGCATTTTTATCGGCGTTTTTAATCACCGCCTTGAACCCATTTACCCTGGTCGGGTTTACCGCCATTTTTGCCGCGATGGGCGGGGCCGCGATGGGGGAAATTCCGCCACGACATGCTTGGCTCGCGCACGCCATAAGCCTGGGCGGGATTTTGCTGGGTTGTGTGCTGTGGTGGGGCTTGCTTGCCCTGGGAGCGCATGGGTTGCGGCGGCATATTGACGGCGAGCGGCTCAATTTGCTCCGTTATGGTGCCAGCAGCTTGCTGTTGATCTTTGGGCTCTTTGCCCTGGTGACCGGAGCGTTAAGGCTTAATTTCTGACAGACCCTATTTCTGACAGACCCTGGGCCATTTTCAGGATGCGCTCGACCACTGGCGGCTCCATTTCCATCACCGACAGACGCGATTGCCGCACCAGCGCAATATCCTTGAAAAATTCATCCGCTTTGATCGCGGCCAGCGTGACCGGTTCGTTCAATGCGGCCACGGGTTTAACCTGTACCAGCACCATTTTGCCTTTGGCATCTTTGGGGTCGGGAATGGCGGGGCGGGTGATTTCAACCACCCCCATCATGCGCCGCTCGTCGCCGGTGTGGTAAAAAAAGGCGCGATCGCCCACCTCCATGCGCCGCAAAGCCTGCAATGCCGCCGGATTATTGACATTATCCCATTCGGTCACGCCATCCTGGAGCATGTCATGCCAGCCATAAACGTCCGGTTCGGTTTTGATTAAGTAATATTTCATCATTCTTCTCCATGCGACCAAGGAAACGCTTGCTGCGTACGCCCGATCATCCTATAAAAGGTCGGAATAAGTCGAGAATTTATTTACCCCCCTTCTTTAGAAGGGGGGGTAAAACTAGACTTTTTCAGACTTTCCTATAAAAGGTCGGAATAAGTACAAAAATGATACCGTGCTGCCAAAGAGCGTCAGAAAAGGGAGCGTCATTACCCGCCGGACTGCAAGCGGATTTCCGCTTGCAGTCCGGCGGGTAATCCCCCAGGCATTTGGGGAATAATCCTCCTGGGGGATTACCCGACTCGCATGATCCGTTTCACGGATCATGCGGCGGGTAATGACGCTCCCTTTTTGACGCTCTTGGTTGGGCGGCGGGTAATGACGCTCTCTTTTTGACGCTCTTGGTTGGGCGGCGGGTAATGACGCTCCCTTTTTGACGCTCTTGGCTGCTGCGGCGGGTAGTGACGCTCTTCCTTTTAGGTATTGAGGGAGGTAAATATATATTCGACTTACTCAATCCTACCTTTAGACGGGGCCAAAAATTGTTGACCGCACATAATCTTGGGCTGGATCGTGGCATGGTGCCGATTTTGCGCGGCCTAAATTTCGCGGTCAGGGCGGGCGAAATTCTTCATCTGCGCGGCGAAAATGGCCGCGGCAAAACCAGCCTCCTGCGGGCCATGGCGGGATTTTTGCCCTGGCAGCAGGGCGAGATCACCTGGCAGGGGCAGGTTTATGTACCCAAATTAGGTCAGACCGCCCCCCACCCCACCGCACCCCGCCTAGGCCCCCGCCTGGCCTGGGTCGGATGTGATGAGGGGGTTAAACCCGACCTAACCCTGATCGAACATCTGCAGTTTTACGCCGCCCTGCAAGAAGCTACGCCGCTGATCTCGCCGCGCCAGGCGGTGGAGCGGATGGGATTGGCCGCCTGGGCGGATGCGCGGGCCGGACGCTTGTCGCATGGGCAGAAAAAGCGGCTGGGATTGGCGCGGTTATTGATGTTTGCCGCCGATATGTGGCTGTTGGATGAGCCGTTTAATGGCCTCGACCGCGCTTCCAGCGCGCAATTAAGTGACATTTTGGCGGCATTCCAACAGCAAGGCGGCCTGGTCATTTTGGCAAGCCACCTGGATTTTACCGCATCCGGCTGCCAGGTTTTGGAACTGCCCCCCCTAACAGAACCAAAGCCGCAGCCGCACCTGCCGCCCGCGCCGGCCAATTGGGGAGAATTGGGTTTATGACATCCGCCTGGGCTTTGTTCTGCCGCGATGTGCGGCTTTATTGGCGTCGCCCCAGCGATGTGCTGGTGGTGGCGGTGTTTTTTTTGGTGGCGGTCTGTCTGTTTCCCTTTGGCGTGGGCATCGCCCCGGCCTTGCTAAATGACTTGGCGGTGGGAGTCATTTGGGTGGTGGCATTATTGGCGGGTTTGCTCTCGCTGGGGCAGATTTTTGCCCAAGACCAGGCGGATGGCAGTTTGGATTTGATGTTGCTATCGCCCACCCCCCTGCCCTTATTGGTGACGGCGAAAATTTGGGCGCATTTTGTCACCAGCGGGATGGTGATAACCCTGATGGCACCGATTTTGGGCTTTATGATGGGGCTGGCGCCGACGGTTTTCCTGCCATTAATGGGGTCGCTCATATTGGGCGGGCTTTGCCTCAGTTATGTCGGGGCTTTTGGGGCCGCCCTGATGCTGCCCGCGCAAGGTCACACCGGCGGCGGCACGAGCGGTGCCTTATTGGTCTTGATCGTGTCGCCTTTGCTCATTCCGGTCTTGATCTTTGCGGTCGGCGCGGTCGAAGCGGCGCGGCATGGGCTTGATGGCGGCTCGGCCTGGATGGCCCTGGTCGCCTTGGGCTTGGCCGCCCTGGGGGGCATCCCCTGGGCGATTGCCGCTTGTTTAAGGCTGTGAGCTTATGCCCCCCCCCAACCTTAGAGACTGATTCAAAATTAGCTCTTTTAAGGAAAATAATAAAAAGCTAATAATTACAACCCACTAGACCTCCCCTTCCTGCTTAGGGAACCTCTGAATAAGGCGAAAAAATCTCTGACCCCCCCTT
>JASGCR010000207.1 GCA_030054015.1 Candidatus Symbiobacter sp.
CCCGACTCGGACTGCAAGCGGCAATCCGCTTGCAGTCCGGCGGGTAATGACGCTCCCGTTTTTGACGCTCTTTGGCTTCGCGGCAAAAATCTGCGGGCAATGACGAACCTTTTTCTTAGGACTTACTCAAACCTCACCAGGCCCACCACACCAGCAAAAATATGGCGGCCACCAAAGCCACGGCCACCAGCAAACGCTGCCAGGCCGCCATCATCAGCCAAAAGATATTTTTCATACCGGGATACCTAGGTGGATTTCGCTCAGAGTCAAGTTCGGGCGTGAGGCATCGCCCCGTCAAACCCGCCGAACCGCACGGTTCACATCCATTCATACCCATGTCAGAGGCAAAATCCTGCAGAAAAGATTCGTTAACCATCGTTTTTTCTTTATAGTATGGTGGAATCACGTTAACAAATATACGAGAAAATTAATTCTCGTCGGTATGGGGGGCCTCACGGGCGAACCCAACCGCATTCAAGGCAAGGTGAGATCATGGCGGATGTGGGTGGAATTTCGGGCGATCAGCTGCGATTATTGATCGAACGAATCGAAAATCTTGAGGAAGAAAAGGCGCAATTGGCCGAGCAAATCCGCGATGTCTATGCCGAGGCCAAGGCCCACGGGTTTGATGCCAAAATCATCCGCCAAATCGTTAAATTGCGCAAATTGGACGGGCCGGAACGCGACGAGCTTGAGACCATGCTTGAACTGTATAAGGCCGCCCTGGGCATGAAGCCCGCGGCTTAGCCCGGCCCGATATGCCCTGAGCCGCGCGCCGTCTGACGCGGCAATCTCACCCGACGGGGGGGACGGGCAAATGATCAAAGGTAGAAATTATCTTGGCCCTATGGCATGATAATTTTTGGGGCGAATAATCGGTTTATGCCAATTATGCGAATTATGCCAATGGTTCATAAACGAACTCTGCCGCGTACCCAATGCCAACCGAGTCCTTAAAAAAATTAAGGGGAATGAAAAAATGACGCGAGATTTCTACCGCATGAGAACCAACGGAATGGCGGTCAAACGCGGGCTGCGGCACCTGGTTGACCGCATGTTTTTTAACCACCGCTCCTCGCCAGAGGGATTTTTGTTGCGCAGCCCACAGCGCAAAGCCCAGTATGTACGGGGACGCGGCCGCTCCATGCCGCCGCGTTTGGTGGCGGCGAATGTCGGGTTGGTCGGCCTCGCCTTGGTGACGGTGGGAGTCTTTGCCCTCGCGGGGGGGGAGATGGATGGTTTTGTCTTACTGTTGGTGGGATTTGGCATTTTTATCGCAACTTTTGGCGTCATGCTGACCCAAATTTTCAATTTAGACCGCCTGGGTCGCGGCAATAAACGGGAATAAAGCAGGAAATATACATATGGCAAAACGACCTCCTTTACGTTCAATCAACCAGGCCGAATTGCGGAATAAACGGGTTTTGGTGCGGGTTGACCTCAATGTCCCCATGCAAGAGGGGGAGGTCACCGACCGCACCCGCTTGTTGCGCGTCGCGCCAACCTTGGTGCGCCTGGCCGAACGCGGCGCGCGGGTCATCGTGCTGTCGCATTTAGGACGGCCCAAGGGGGTGGAGGCACGTTATTCGCTACGATCCCTGCAAGCCCCCCTGGCCCAGGCTTTGGTACGCGATGTCGCCTTTGCCCCCGATTGCGTGGGTCGCGCCGCCGAGGATGCCATTCGCGTTTTGCCGGTGGGCGGTGTCTTGTTGCTTGAAAATGTTCGGTTTCACGACGGCGAAGAGAAAAACGATCCTGGCTTTGCCAAACAATTGGCGGCCCTGGGCGATGTGTTTGTGTCGGATGCGTTTTCCGCCGCCCATCGCGCCCATGCCTCGACCGTCGGCTTGGCGAAATATTTGCCTGCCTTTGCCGGGCCTCTGATGGAAGAAGAAATTGCCGCCCTGGAGCGCACGGTGGAGTCCCCCACCCGCCCCCTCGCGGCCATTATCGGCGGATCAAAAATATCGACCAAATTAAAATTATTGGAAAATTTGCTCGAAAAAGTCGATATGCTGCTCATTGGCGGGGCCATGGCCAACACGTTTTTATTGGCCCAAGGCGTGCGGGTGGGCAGCAGCCTGTGCGAACCCGATTTGGTTGCCACCGCCCAACGCATCATGCAATTGGCCGAGGCCAGAAATTGCCGCATCCTCTTGCCCAATGATGCCGTGATTGCCGATAAATTGGCGGCGGGGATACCAAGCCGCCTGGTGCGCATCGATGCCGTTCCCGACCATGCCATGATATTAGATATTGGACCATCATCCGTCGCCCAATATTTGCAACAAATCCAATCGGTACGCAGTTTGGTCTGGAATGGCCCGGTCGGGGCCTTTGAAATTCCGCCCTTTGACCAGGGCAGCGTCGCCCTCGCCCGCGGTGTGGCCGAATATACCAGCGCGGGACATTTGGTCTCGGTGGCGGGCGGCGGCGATACGGTGGCCTTGCTCAATCAAGCCGGGGTCACCCAAGATTTCACCTATGTCTCCACCGCTGGCGGGGCGTTTTTGGAATATCTCGAAGGCGAGTCCTTGCCCGGTGTCGAATGTTTGCGGCAAAATCCCGACGAAAATTATTAACCTCTTGCCCCTATGGTTGGGTTCCCCCTAGAACCGAGAGTGAAAGATGGCCCTTATTACTTTAAGACAATTACTGGATCATGCCGCCGAGCATGGTTATGGTTTGCCCGCTTTTAACATCAATAATATGGAACAAATTCTGGCGGTGATGGCGGCGGCGCGCAAAACCAACGCGCCGGTGATCGTCCAAGCCAGCCGTGGTGCCCGCGCCTATGCCGGCGACCACATGCTCCAAGCCTTGATCAAGGCGGCGATTGAGATGAATCCCGATACCCCCATCTGTATGCACCAGGATCACGGCAATAATTTGGCGACGTGTTTGTCGGCGATGCAATATGGTTTTTCCTCGGTGATGATGGATGGGTCGCTGACCGAAGATGGCAAGACTCCCGCATCATACGATTATAATTTGCGCGTGACCCGCCAAGTCACCGAAGTCGCCCATGCCATTGGCGTGTCGGTCGAGGGCGAATTGGGCTGTTTAGGCTCGTTGGAATCCGGCCAGGGCGACCAGGAAGACGGCCACGGCGCAACCGGCGTTTTGCGCCATGATCAATTGCTGACCGATCCCGCCCAAGCCCATGAATTTGTGAACGCCACCCAGGTCGATGCCTTGGCGGTCGCGGTGGGTACCTCGCACGGGGCCTATAAATTCACCCGCAAACCAACCGGCGATATTCTGGCCATCGGGGTGATCAAGGCCATCCATGAAAAATTGCCCAAAACCCATTTGGTCATGCACGGATCATCCTCGGTGCCGCAGGATTTGCAAGATTTAATCAACCAACATGGCGGGGTGATGCCGCAAACTTTTGGCGTACCGGTGAGCGAGATTGTCACCGCCATCAAATATGGTGTGCGCAAAATCAACATTGACACGGATTGCCGCATGGCCATCACCGGCACCTGGCGCAAAATCGCCGCCGAGCATAAGGGCGAATTTGACCCCCGCGCGTTTTTGAAGCCTTCGATTGCCGCCATGCAGCGCGTCTGCGAACAACGCTATGAAGAATTTGGCGCGGCGGGCATGGCCGGGAAGATCAAGGCGCGGCCTTTGGCGGATATGGCGAAATTTTATAAATAGGGGGATGGGTATTTCTGTCCTCAAAAAAAAGACGGTACTTGGGAAGCCGTTTACTGAGGGGGAGCGAAGAAATGCCGAAACCAAAGAAACGGGCGAATACGAGCAAGCCATCACCCAAACACGCCATTAATCCCGTGTTTAATGAAAAACACAGGGACGACATTGCGCGGTTATTGACGACTTTGGCGGGGGCTGCTATTGTTGGATTCGTATATTATATCACGGGGCGGGCGGCGTTATCAGATACGGAATTGACGGGACTGATTTTTGCCATCTTATTAATGTTCGTTAGTCTATATCGCATAAGAAAGGATTAGACAATGACTCCTTTGGCCTATACATTCCTCGGCTTTAACCTCCTGCTTGTGCTTCTTATCGTCGTTGACGGGTACGATAAGGCACGGCGGCGGCGGTAATGCCATAAAGGTTTCATCCCATGACCCCCTTGGCTTATACGCTGTTTGGCATTGGTTTTTTCGCGCTTATGATCGTCGTGATTGATCGCATTGATCGCGCCAGACGACGTAAATAAGTCGGCGGCGGCGGTAAGGCCGCTCCATATTTATGAATAATTGATCGGTCAAGCCATCATTTGCATAAGCCATGCCAGCCAGAATAGTTCTTGCGGGGGTAGCCTATGTCTAAACAGAGAAAACCAGGCAAGTCATCGCCGCAACGCCCAAAAAATCCCGTATTTAACGACAAACACAAAGACGACATTGCGCGGTTATGTCACGAACACGTGATATGTCCGGTTCTATAGCACGAGGTCTGTCCGGTTG
>JASGCR010000208.1 GCA_030054015.1 Candidatus Symbiobacter sp.
AAGAAAAGTTACCCGCGCTTACGCGCGGACTTTTCTAACCTCAGAATGACACTCCGACTACTTATTCAGACCTTCCTTAGGAAGGGGGGGCGTAAAGGCGAATTTTCAAGGACACGGAGTATAAGTGCAAAAATTGGAGACATGCCATGATGACTGTCACGCTTGATCTTGATGCCGAAATAGAGGCGCGTCTGGCCGATTATGCCGCCAGTATCGGCAAAGATATCACCGCAACCGCCCGCCGTTTGATCGAGGCCGGGCTTGGCATCGACGCGCCCGCCCGCGAATTTCACCCCAATGCCGACACCATTGCCGCGATTGAGGAGTTGGAGCGTGGGGGCGGAAAAAGCTTTAAAACCATCGAAGAATTAATGGCGGATTTAGATGCGGACGACTAAACGCACGACAAAATTTAAGCGTGATTATCGCCGTGAGGAAATGGGGCGGCATAAAGATGATTTTAAACCGCTTTTATCACGCGCTTTGGAATTATTAACCCAAGACCTTCCTTTGCCATCCCGTTATAATGACCATCCGCTAAAGGGCAAATATAAGGGGCTGCGCGAATGTCACTTAAAACCAGATTTTCTGTTGGTTTACCGCAAACCTAAGCCTGATTTATTAGAATTGGTGCGGTTGGGATCACACAGCGAATTAGAACTTAGCTAAACCAGGGGGAGGGGAAAAAATGTTCGTCGTTATTTTTCGTTCCAAAAGCAAGAACAAACGCGCCGATCCAGAATATGAAAAAATAAGCCAACGCATGTATGAATTGGCTTATTCGCGTTATGGTTGCAAGGAGGTCAAGAATTACCACGACGGCGCGGAAGAACTCACGCTGTCCTATTGGGAGGACGAGGCCGCCATTGCGGCCTGGCGCAATGACCCCGAACATGCGCTGGCCCGCAAAGCGGGGGCCGAGAAATGGTATGAATGGTTTCACATCCAGGTCGCCAAAATTGGCCGCGATTATCACTCGGCCAAACCGCCGCCCAATAGTCCCCCCGCCCAATCTTAGCTGGCCCAATCTTAGCTGGCCCAATCTTCGCCGCCGGCATAGGCCGAAAACCAGCCTATGCCCATGCTTCCCGGTTCTAACGCATCTGCATGGCTGCTTGGCTGGCTCCGCTGCCGTTCGCCATCAGGCCAGGGTCAATCGGATCGCGCAGCACATAGCCCCGACCCCACACGGTTTCGATATAATTCTCACCATGAGTCGCGGCATTAAGCTTTTTGCGCAGCTTGCAGACAAACACGTCGATGATTTTCAATTCCGGCTCGTCCATCCCACCATAAAGATGGTTCAGGAACATTTCCTTAGTCAAAGTGGTGCCTTTGCGCAAGGATAATAATTCCAAGATGCTGTATTCTTTGCCGGTAAGGTGCAAGGGAACGCCGCCCACATCGACCGTATGGGCATCCAGATTAATCGCCAATTTGCCGGTGCGAATGGTGGATTCGGGGTGGCCCTTGGAACGACGAATAATCGCCTGGATACGGGCTAATAATTCCCGTTTGTCAAACGGTTTGGTCAAATAATCATCGGCACCGTCGCCGAAGCCTTTGACTTTATTGTCCAGTTCGGACAAGCCGGACAATATGAGCACGGGTGTTTGCACCCGCCCTGCCCGAAACCGCCGCAAGACTTCATAGCCATCGATGTCCGGCAAGAGCAGGTCTAGTATTATGATGTCATAATCATAAAGCTTACCGATCTCCAAACCGTCTTCGCCCAGTTCGGTAACATCGACGACAAATCCGGCGGAGGTGAGCATCATATTGATGGATTTCGCGGTTGATGAATCATCTTCGACTAATAAGACGCGCATAGGTACATCCTCAAAAGTTTATTCGGAAAATTTCTGAGCTTCCTCATTTGCATATATTGCACAACTTTATATCTTATGGCAAGAAATGAAAATAAAATTTTATTTAATTAAAACGAGCAATAGGCATCACAGTTTTGTCTAAAGTCATTATAATTCGACCTAAAGGCATTGCCGTTTGACCTAAAGCCATTACGGTTTGACCTAAAATTTACCAGCTTATTTTTACTAACTTTAAGTATTCCCACCCAAAATTTCAAGTAATTTCACATTCATGCCGTTAAATATTGGTTAAATAATAAACAGACCGACGCATGACCGATTTTTCCGAATTTTTACTTACTGTAATTTTTGATTAGCCGTTTTATATAATTTGACATATTTATGTTTTATTAATAACTTTTCTTTATAAAGGCACCGCGTCGCATAAATTTATAATTTCATACTTCACAAACTAACATATAAGGCCTAGCGTTTTTACGCAATTAAATTTTTAATTAAAAACTTATTTCTGTAAAAAAGAAGCAAACCCCAGGCCATCCGGCCTGGTTAAACGCCAAAAAAATTTACCTGGTCAAAATGTCGCAGGGGAATAATTATTTATCCCCCCGTCACGCGGCGGCGCACCATCTCGTGCAAATACAGAATCGCCGTCACCATAATCAAAGCCCCGGCCTGGTGCATCACCGCCAAAACCAAGGGAACCGACAATAACAGCGTGGACAGGCCCAGGCTCATTTGCAAGACCACCGCCGCGATGACCGCCAGGGCGGCGCGGCGCAGCCCTGGAATATTGGTTTGGCGAAAAATGCCACTGGCCCAGGTCAGGGCGGCCAAGCACAAACTAACCGCCAAAACCCGATGGTGAAATTGCGCCGCCGCCGGATTTTGGCAGGCATTGGCGATAAAATTAACGAGAGAATGCGCCAGATGCGGCGGCCAGTAATCTTCGGGGACATAAGTACGCCCCATCAAAGGAAATTGGTTATAAATCAGACCGGCATGAAGCCCCGCCACCAAGGCCCCGGCCAAGATCGTGATAAAACTCAGGGCTAAAATGAACCCTCCCGCCCGCCGCCCCGCGAGCGCAACCGGTGCATCCGTGCCTGGTCGCGCGGTCTGGGCAAAATACATCTGCACCACCAGGCCATAAATCACCACCGCCAGACCGAGGTGAAAGGCCAGTCTGACCGGACTGACCCAGGCCCGGCCATCAAGGCCGCTTTTGACCATCCACCAACCGACCGCGCCCTGTGCCGCCCCCAGGGCAAAAATAACCATCAGTTTTTTGCCCAATTTCCAGTCAATTTGCCGCCGAATCATCATCCATATTAACGGCAACCCCACCACCAACCCAATCAACCGCCCCCACAAACGATGGAAATATTCCCACCAGAAAATATTCTTGAACGCCGCCACATCCATGCCGTGATTGAGCAATTTATATTGCGCCGTCGCCTGGTACCGCGCGAATAATTCCTGCCAATCCGCATCGGATAGCGGCGGGATCGCCCCGCCAATCGGCTGCCACTCGGTGATCGACAGGCCGGATTCAGTGAGGCGCGTCGCCCCGCCCAACAGCACCATCAAAAATATCGCCGCCGCGGTGAGGAGAAGCCAGGATTTAAGGAATTTTTCGGATTGCATGGTTTCGGATTGCATGGGGAGGATGCTCGTAAGGGAGATGATGTTACACACGAAAACCACCTCTAAAGCCATGCTAAGGTTAAATCAAGGGCGGCGTACCCAAGTCATTGTTTTAGGTGCCGTTTGACAGAATCCAACCGTTCTGGCAGTATTAATCCATGACGCAAAAATTGCATGATACGCCAGATGGCAAACTATCCGGTATTTTTCCCGACCAATCCGCCTTGGCCGCTTTTTGTCGTCGCCGCCATATTCGCAAACTTTCTTTATTCGGCTCGCGTTTATACGGCACAAACCGCCCTGACAGCGATTATGATTTTTTGGTTGAGTATGAAGTGGGTAAAACCCCTGGCTTGATTGGGTTTCTTGAAGCCCAATACGAACTTTCTGACCTATTGGGCGGAGCCAAAATTGACCTTAACACCCCTAATTCGCTGGGGCCTAACCTGCGCGATAAAATCCTAAACTCGGCTGCGGTGCAATATGGCGGATAAGGAAAAAGACATCAAACGCGTCAAAGATATCATCGAAAATGGGTTATTGTGCCAAAAAATTGCCGTCGGACGCAGATTTGATGATCTAGAAACGGATATTTCTTTCAATTATACCTTAAGGCACGCCTTGCAAATTATTGGTGAGGCGGCCAATAAAATTTCACCCGAAACTAAGCTGCTACGGCCTGAAATTGGCTGGCGCACGCTGATTGATTTTCGTAATGTCATTGTTCATGATTATTATGACATCGATCCCGAAATTATCTGGAGTTCGGTCACCATCGATATTCCGGTTATCATCGGACAGTTCCAGGCACTCCTCTTTGAAATAGAGAATACATAATGTCCTGGGTTCTTGACTTGCCCACCCTCAATCTCTAAGAGCCTGATTCAAAATTATTGTTGTGCAAAATCAAGAGCTTAGAGAAAACAAGAAATTCCCTCATTCCCGCCGCGCCTGCTT